>JASFTY010000488.1:0-3350 GCA_050050535.1 Gemmatimonadales bacterium
CGCACCGCCAGCTCACGCCGCCGGCTCGCGCCGCGCGACAGCAGCAGGTTCGCCACGTTGGCGCAGGCGATGAGCAGGACGAACCCGACGGCGCCCATCAGGATGAGGATCGGTGTGCGCACGTCGCCGACGAATACGTCGCTCAGCGAGCGCAGGCGCGCGGTGGCGACCGGCTCGCCTTCTTGCTCGGCGAGCTCGCGCGTGACCCGGTCGATGTCGGCCTGCGCCATCGCGATGTCGACCCCGTCGTTCAGCCGCGCCACCACCCAGGTGCCGGCCGAGCAGGTGCGGTTGTCCCAGCACAGCCCGCGGGAGAACAGCCCCATGGGCAGGTAGACCTCGGTCTCGGCGTCAGGGAACCAGAACTCCGGCGGCATGACGCCGATGATCTCGTACGGCCGGCTGTCCAGCGTGATCGTGCGGCCCAGGACGGCGGGATCGCCGCCCAGCCGCCGCTCCCAGAACCCGTAGGTCACGACGGCGACCGGCGCGGCGTCCAGCCAGGTCTCGTCCGAGATGATGACGCGGCCGATCAGCGGCGCGACGCCCAGCGTCTCGAAGAAGTCGCCGAGCACGAGCCGCGCCTGCACGATCTCCGGCCGATCGAGCCCCGTCAGCGTCATGCTCTCCGACAAGTTGCCGCCGAACGACTGGAACGTGCGGTTCCGCTCGCGCCAGTCCGTGAAGTTGGGGATCGAGATCGAGATCTCGTACCCGGTCGGCGCGATCACGTCCGGGATCACCAGCCGGTCGGGCTCGTGGAGCGGCGGCGGCTCGAGCAGCACGCCGTTGACGACGCTGAAGATCGAGGTCGTGGCCCCGATCCCCAGCCCGATCGTGATGACCGCGACCGCGGCGAAGCCGGGCCGCTTGAGCAGCGTCCGCACGCCGTAGCGTAGATCCTGCCATAGTGAGCCCATCGCTACCTCGGCTGCAGCGTGGAGAGTGGAGTGCACCGTCCGGGTTAGATACCGTAACTACGTCAAACGGTTGTTGCGGGATTCGGTGGTCCTGGAAATTCGGCAATCCAGGATCACGAGGATCATGAGAACATGCGGACCTTCGACTAGTCAATCGGGTGGTTGACCGATCGGTTCGCAATCCGAACGCTCCGATGTTCTATTGATTCTCCTGATCATGGAATCCCGATGTCCCGAATTCCCAGAATAGGCCCATGACCGGCACACTCCCCATCCCCATCGCCATCCCCATCGCCATCGCCATCGGCATTACCAGCTCCGCAGCCGCCCAGACCACGGGCGTCGACTTGCCAAGCGCCTACGTCTCCGGCTACGCCCGCACCCTGAGCGGCGAGGAGCTGCGCTACCACTCGCCGTTGCCCTACGTCGAGCGCTCACTGCTCGTCCGCTCGCTCGACCGCGACCGCTCCATCGAGTGGCAGACGTCGCCGGTCCCCGACTCGTTCGACGGCGATACCGCCGTCTTCGTGATCATGGCGGGGATCGACGTCCACCAGGAACCGCGTCGCTTCGATCTGTTCGTGAACGGCGAGCCGGGGCTCTCGTTCCGCAACCCGAGGCAAGCGGCGGCCGGCGACACGCTGGTCTGGGAAGGCGAGTCGGGCGTCAGGGCCGAGTTCCGGGTGACGCTGATCGACAAGTACGACGACGCGATGGGCTTCATCTTCCTGCACGTGCCCTGGGCGCTGTGGTCCGCGAACCGTGCGCTGAAGATCAAGGTCGCCGGCGAGAGCGCCGGCGTGCCGACCTGGTTCATGATCTTCAAGGAGCCGATGACGCCGCAGATCAGGCTGGAGAACGCGCCCGCCCTACTGCGCGCCGACGGCGGCAACCGGCAGATCGTGCGTGTCGACTTACTGTACCTGGGCGACGCGGGCCGCGTGCGGATGGAGAGCCCGATCGGCCGGCTCGACGATACCGTCCGCCTCGGTCACCGGCGCTACCAGATCCCGGTCCCCGAGGTCGAGGCCGCGACCGCCGTCGCACTCGAGTTCCAGGTCGACGATCACCGTGTCGGCACGACTTTCACCGTCGAGCCGGTCCGCCGGATGGACGTGTATCTGATCCACCACACCCACCTCGACATCGGCTACACGCATCATCAGGACGAGGTCGAGCGGCTGCAGTGGCGTCATCTGGAGGAGGCGCTGCGGCTGGGCGCCGCCAGCGCGTCGTACCCGGAGGAGGCGCGCTTCGTCTGGCACCCGGAAGGGCTGTGGGCGGTGGAGTCGTATCTGGCGACGCACGGCGCGGAGGAGAACGAGCGGCTGCGCGATGGGATCCGCCGCGGCTGGATCCATCTGGACGCGATGTACGCGAACCTGCTCACCGGGATCGCGAGCTCGGAAGGTCTGATGCGCAGCATGGCGGCGGCCGAGCGGCTGGGCGCATGGAGCGGCGTGCCCATCGAGTCGGCGATGCTCTCCGACATCCCGGGCTTCACCTGGGGGCTCGTCCCGGTACTCGCCCGGCACGGCGTCCGCTACCTGACCATCGGGCCCAACTTCGGCCACCGGATCGGCCAGTTCACCGCGGCGCTGGGCGACCGGCCGTTCTACTGGGAATCGCCCTCGGGCGACGAGCGGCTGCTCACCTGGGTCTCCGGCGCCGGCTACGCCACCTTTCATAGCGGGCTCGGCTACTCGAAGCTGACCAAGGCGCTGGACGAGGTGAGCGTCTTCAACTACGTGGAGCAGCTGGCGCGGCAGGGCTACCCGTACGACATGACCTACCTGCGCTACAACATCGGCTCCGACAACGGGCCGCCCGACCCCGAGCTGGCCGACGCCGTCCGCGCCTGGAATGAGCGCTACGTATCGCCGCGCCTCATCATCTCGAACGTCACCGACGTGTTCCGCAGCTTCGAGGAGCGCTACGGCGACCGGCTGCCGGTCCGCCGCGGCGACCTCACCGGCTACTGGGAGGACGGCGCCGCATCGTCGGCCCGCGAGACGGCGCTCGTCCGGCGCAGCGCCGAGGAGCTGCTGCAGACCGAAGCGCTCGCCGCCGTGCTTGGCGCGCCGCTGCCGCCGCAGCAGCTCTACGCGGCATGGCGCGACGTCGTCCTCTACTACGAGCACACCTGGGGCTCCTGGAACTCGGTTAGCGAGCCCGAGTCCGAGTTCACGCTCTCGCAGTGGGAGCACAAGAAGGCGTTCGCCGACTCGGCCGCCGCCCGGGCGGCACGGCTACGCGACCTGGTGCTGGCCGGCCGGCGCGCCGGTGCGGCGCGCCCCGACGCGATCGACGTCATCAACACGGCCAGCTGGCCGCGCACCGATGTCGTGGTCCTCGACGCCGCGGCGAGCGGGCGCGGTGACCGGGTGCTGGACGAGTCGGGCCGCCCGGTCCTCTCGCAGCGTCTGAGCA
>JASFTY010000489.1:0-3349 GCA_050050535.1 Gemmatimonadales bacterium
TTGCACTCATGTTCAGGCTGGGTAATGTCGGCAGGATAATCGGCACGCGGACCATGGGCGCCGGCATCGGGCCCTATGTGTACATACCGGAGCTGATCGATGGCGGCCGCATCAGCATACCGAATCGCGCCGCTTACGATCCGGCGGGTTCGTGGGGCATAGAGAACATGGGCGTCGAGCCACACCTGGAAGTCGAATGGTACCCCATAGACTGGCTCGAAGAGCGCGACCCGCAGCTGCAGGCGGCGATCAACGCGGCGTTACAGGAGGTTGTGGACAACCCACCGTACGAGGTCGTCAAGCCCGACTATCCAGTCTACCGCTAGCGCCCGGAGAGGGCGAGAACTGACGGGGCTCGACGCGATACCGCAACCGATACGCTCCCACCTAACGCTCGCCACCGCACTCGCCGTGCTTGCGGCAGTCGGACTCACACGCGCACCTCAGGCGTCCCGCGGCTGCGATCCGACGATCAGGCTACCCGACGGATTCTGCGCCCAGGTCTTCGCCGACGAGCTGGGGGCTGCACGGCATATCGCCGTCGCAGAGAACGGCGACGTATTCGTGGCGCTGCGCGCGAGGCGCGGCGGCGCGGCGGTCGGTGTGGTAGCGCTGCGCGACACCGACGGCGATGGAGAAGCGGACGTCCGGGCACGGTTCGGTGACGTCGGCGGCACTGGCATCGCCCTGTACGGGGGCTACCTGTACTTCGGGGCCAACGACCGAGTGATCCGCTACCCGCTGCCGGCCGGCAGTCTCGAGCCGTCGGGCGCGCCCGAGACCATTGTCGCCCAGCTGCCGGCCGACCGCAGCCACCGGGACAAGTCGATCACCGTCACCATGGCTGGCGAGCTGTTCGTGAGCATCGGCGCGCCCTCGAACTCCTGCCAGGAAGAGGATCGCACGAGCGGTTCGCCCGGTATCGACCCCTGCCCCGAGCTCGAACGCCGTGCCGGCATCTGGAAGTTTGACGCCGAAGAGCAGGGTCAGATTCAGGACGACGGCGAGCGGTTCGCCACCGGACTGAGGAACGTCGTGGCGCTGGCCCTCCACCCGGGAACCGGCGATCTCTTCGGTGTTCAGCACGGCCGTGACCAGCTCGGCCAGAACTGGCCCGACCTTTTCACGCTGGAGGATAATGCGGACAATGCGGACAAGCCCTCCGAGGAGCTGGTCAAGATCGAGCGCGGCGACGCTTTCGGCTGGCCCTACTGCTACCACGACCCCGTGCACGGCCGACTGGTCGTGGCTCCGGAATACGGCGGCGCCTTCATCGCCTTCCATGGCTCCTGGAACCGGGCGCCCCTGCCGCAGGGCGGCTACAATGTGGTCTTCGTGCCCTTTGCGGGAGATGTGCCGTCAGGCAGATGGGAGGTGTTCGCCGACGGCTTCGCCGGCGCGGAGCTGGGCCCACGCGGCGCCGCGCACCGACCTTCGGGGCTGCCCCAGGGACCCGACGGGTCGCTGTACGTAACGGACGATCGTGGTGGCCGGGTCTGGAGGATCATCTACGTCGGGGACGGCTCAGGCTGACGAACGTCGAACACGGAGAGCGTGGCGGCCTATCAAGCGAGCGCTACTGTCCAATCTCGGATCGCTGCACCCGCGAGACGGAGCAGATAGACGTTCCCTCCGTTGTCACCGCAACAGATCTTGAGACCGCCAGCGCCGACGTCCAGGGCTGCGATGTTGCCCAGAGCGTAGTAGCAGCAGACCTCCCGCCCGGTCTCCACGTCCAGCAGGGCAAAGAGATTGCCCGACACCGACCAGGCCACGAGCTCCCCGGACGCGCACGACCTGGCGATTCGTGGGAAGCGTGCGCTCTCCACGACCCTCCGTACCTCACCGGTCGCCGTATCCCACCACCGGATGGTCGAGTCGCCACCCGTCGAAACGATCGAAGCGCCGTCCGCTGTGAACATGCAGGTGGCGACGTAGCTGTCGAACCCTCTCCAGGTTCTGACTTCCTGCCCGGAACTCGTGTCCCAGATCTTGAGCTCGCCCCGCTCGTCACCCGAGACGAGCATCTTGCCATCGGGACTGAAGCCCCACGATCTGATATTCGCCTCGTGGCCCGCTAGAGATGCCCGGTGCGTGCCGTCTGCGACTTCCCAGATGTGGAGACCCCGGTATCCGGCCATCGCGAAGAGTCGGCCGTCAGGACAGAAGAACTGGGTGCTCACGTCCCTCGTGCCCGCGACCATAGCGTTCGGGAGGTGGAGGTGAGCCCGCTGCCGTCCGGTTGACAGATCCCAGAGCGTGGGACTCCCCTTGGCCGCTCCAGAGACGAGAACGTCGCCGGCCGGGGAAAACGCGCACGAGAAATGTTGCCCGACGCTGTATCCGCCATGAACGACCAGCTCGATTCTCTCATTCATCGCGGGTGCTTCCCAGACCTTGACAATCCCATCTCGGCTTGCCGAGGCGATCAGCTTACCATCGCGAGTGAAGGCGCACGAACAGATCCACTCCTGGTGTCCTGGAACCCTCGTCACCTCGGTGCCCCCGCCAACGTGCCACAACGCCAGCGCCCCGTCACGGCCCCCGGAGACCGCCAACTCCTCTTCAGGAGAAAAAGCGCAGCAGTCCACGCCGCCCTCGTGTCCTCCCAGTTCGTCGGCGTCTTCGATCAAGTCCAAGTCCCAGAGTTTGACGGTCTTATCATCACCGACCGAGACGAGCAGCCGGCCGTCCGGTCCGAAGGCGCACGATCTGACCACATCTGTGTGCCCCCTGAGAGCCGTGATCGCGCTTCGAGACTCGATTTCCCAGAGCCGGACAGTCGAGTCCGCACTCGCCGTGGCGAGGATCCGGCCGTCCGGCGAAAACGTGCACGAATCAATCCGATCCGTATGGCCCCGCAGGTTGGCGATCGACTCTCCACTGGCCGCGTCCCACAGCATCAGACGCTCGTCCTCGCTCGTAGCGATGATCTTGCCGTCGGGAGAGAAAGCGACGCGCGGGCCGAGGAAACTCTTGTGGACAGGAAGTGCCAACACCACCTCTCGAGTCGCCACGTCCCACATCTTCGGCTGCTTGTCCTCACGCCCACTCCCCACCGTCATGACCTTGCGGCCGTCCGGTGAGAAGGTGCAGGAAACCTCCGAACCGTGCCCCTTCCACGCACCGATCTCTTCCCTGCTCGCCACGTCCCAGAGCTTCACCGTTCCGTCACTGCCACCGGAGACCAGGTGACGGCCGTCGGGCGAGAAGGCGCACGACACTACGTCCTCCCGGCGCGCCACTTGTCCACCCGTGTCCGATTCCCAAAATCTGAGCGTTCCATCATGGCTGCCCGAAGCGATGACCCTGCCGTCAGGGGACACTGCGCAGCACAACAGACTCAGTC
>JASFTY010000490.1:0-3346 GCA_050050535.1 Gemmatimonadales bacterium
GTTGTGGGCCGCGCTACTCTCTTTGCTTTTCGGGGCCGTTCTGGCCTGGTACCTCGTCTACACGCGCCAGCTGGTGAGCGCGGTCAACGCCGACGCCGCAGCCCTATCACGCATGTACGCCCAAGTCTTGCAGGGGGTGAGTGATCCGGATCGGGAGAGTTTCCTGGTCCTCTTCGACATGCTGGAAGAGATCGAGGCGCAGGGTGTGCCGGTCGTGGTGATCGCCGAGGACGGGCAGATAGGCGCCGTGAGCAACCTGCCGTTCGTACACGACCCCAGCGATCCCGATAGCAGACAGCGCGTGCTCGAGTACGCCGCGCTCCTCGATGAGCGGAACGAACCGCTGATCGAGGAGGGGATCGGCGTGATCCACTTCGGGATGCCGGCGGTCGTCGAACGGCTGCGCTGGGTGCCGTGGATCCAGGCGGCCACGCTCATCGTCATCGTCCTGACGGCGATCTGGATCTTCCGCCAGACAGTGCGCGCCGAACAGGAGCGCGTCTGGGCCACGATGGCGCGGGAATCGGCACACCAGCTCAGCACGCCGTTGAGCTCGCTGAGCGGCTGGGTCGAGATCCTCAGAATGCCGGCCGACGAGCGTGCCGGGGTGGCCTCGGAGGATCGGATCGCGCAGGAGGTCGAGGTCGATGTCGAGCGGCTCAACAAGGTGGCTCAGCGCTTCGAGCTGATCGGGCGACGTCCCCGGATGGCCACGGTCGATGTCGGCGAGGTACTGCAACGGCTCGAAGGTTACTTCGCGGCCCGGCTCCCGCGCCTCGATCGCTCCATCGAGCTCACCGTCCAGGTCGCACCCCAGGTGCAGCCGGTGGCCGGCAACCCGGTGTTGCTCGAGTGGGCATTCGAGAACGTA
The DNA here is from genome assembly GCA_050050535.1 of Gemmatimonadales bacterium. GTDB lineage: Bacteria > Gemmatimonadota > Gemmatimonadetes > Palauibacterales > KS3-K002. Next base: position 872 of record JASFTY010000490.1, read on the forward strand.
ATCAAGAACGCGGTCGATGTGCTGGCCGGCCGCGGGGGTAAGATCGCGGTGAGCGCCGAGCCGGCCGAAGACGACCGCTGCATCGTGATCCGCTTCGTCGACGACGGGCCCGGTGTGCCGCCCGAGCTGCGCAAGCACGTCTTCGAGCCCGGCGTGTCGAGCAAAGAGCGCGGCTGGGGCGTCGGCCTGACCCTGACACGACGCATAGTCGAGGAGACGCACGGCGGCTCGATCGTGCTCGGCAAGCGCCGCCAGGGAGCCGAGTTCGTGGTCACGCTGCCCGTCGTGCGCTCGGACCGGACGACCTGAGGCGTGCCGCGGGGTGACGTGAGGCAGGGGACGTACTTCGGTTCGCTGAATCCGGAGCAACGACACGCGGTCGAGCATGTCGAGGGCCCGCTGCTCGTGCTCGCCGGCGCCGGCTCCGGCAAGACCCGAGTCCTCACCTGTCGCATCGCGCATCTCGTCGAGCAGCACGGAGTCGACCCCAGCTTGATCATGGCCGTCACCTTCACCAACAAGGCGGCGGAAGAGATGCGGGGTCGCGTTCAGCGGCTGCTCGGCACCGAGCCGTCGGGGATGTGGATAGGCACTTTCCATTCGATGGGTGCGAGGATCCTGCGACGCCACGCCGCGCGCCTCGGCTTCGGTCCCGGCTTCACCATTCTCGACGCCGACGACAGCCAGCGCGAAATCAAGCGCGTTATGGAGGACCGCAACGTTCCCAAGCGCTGGAAACCGCAGGCCGTGCAGGGCGCGATCTCGGGCGCCAAAAACTATCTGGTCACACCAGAGACCTACGGGGAGACGGCGTCCGATCCGTTCACCCGGATGGTGGCCGATGTCTATCCCGTATACCAGGCTCGGCTGCTGGCAGGGAATGCCTTCGATTTCGATGACCTGTTGGTCAAGCCCGTCGAGTTGTTCGAGTCCTTCCCTGACGTGCTCGCGCGCTTCCAGCGGCGATTCAGGTTCATCCTCGTGGATGAGTACCAGGATACCAACCATGCGCAGTATCGCCTGATCGAGCTGCTCGCCAGAGAGCACGGCAACCTGTGTGTCGTCGGCGATGACGACCAGTCGATCTACGGCTGGCGTGGCGCAGATATCCGCAACATCCTGGAGTTCGAGCGCGACTTTCCTGCCGCCCGCACCATCCGCCTCGAGCGTAACTATCGCTCGACCCAGACAATTCTGCGGGCTGCCAACCGAGTCATCGCCGAGAACGTCAACCGCAAGGGCAAGAACCTATACACCGAGAACGATGCCGGTGAGTCGATCACGCTGGTCAGGACGGCGGACGAGATCGACGAGGCGGAGTGGATAGCGGGAGAGATCGTGGCACATATCCGCGATCGCTCGGGCCTCGACCATCGTTGCTTCGTCGTCCTGTACAGGACGAACGCACAAAGCCGCGCCCTGGAGGAGGCCTTTCGGGACGCCGACCTGCCCTACAGGATCATCGGCGGTGTCCGCTTCTACGAGCGCCGCGAGATCAAGGACGTGCTCGCCTACCTGCGGCTGATCTCCAATCCCAAGGACACCGCCTCGTTCCTGCGCGTCGTGAACTACCCGCGTCGCGGGATCGGAGATGCGACTCTCACGGCGCTGCTTACCGCGGCCCGTGAGGCGGCTGCCGGCCTGTTGGAGATGGCGCGCGCCGCACGCTCAGTACCCGGCATTCACGCTTCGCGCGCCGCGGCGCTCGTGTCCTTCGCACAGCTGATCGACCGTTACGGCGCCCTGGCGAGCCGGCTGCGCGTGCACGAACTGCTCGGCGACCTGGTCGTCGAGCTGCATCTGCTCGAGCAACTGCGCGAGGAGGGCTATGAGGGGATCGACCGGGCCCAGAACGTGGAAGAGCTGGTTGCGGCGGCGTCGGAGTTCGATGCCGCGGCGGCGCTGGAGGCGGAGGATCTGCAGGAGGTCGGTCCGGTCACCGAGCTCGATCTCTTCCTTCAGAAGGTGTCGCTGGTGGCCGACGTCGACAACCTCGATCCCGAAGCTGATGCGGTTACCCTGATGACGTTGCACAACGCCAAAGGCCTCGAGTTCCCCGTGGTCTTGATCTCCGGGCTGGAGGAGGGCCTGTTCCCGCTCGCCCGCTCGTACGACAGCCTGGAAGAGCTCGAGGAAGAGCGGCGGCTCTTCTACGTCGGGATCACGCGGGCGCAGAGCAAGCTCTACCTGACCTACGCGAAGCGCCGCCGCCGGGCCGGCGACTGGATGGTCTCGAGCCCTTCCAGTTTCCTCCAACCTGTGCCCGAGGAGCTGCTCGAGGTGCGAGAGACCAGCCGCTACGTCGACCGGGTCTCGAGCCGCCGCGGCCGGGGCGGCGTGTGGGAGCGGCCTTGGCGGCTGGAGCGTGAGACCATGCCGGGCGATCTGACATACGACTACTCGGTCTCGCAGGAGGTTCAGGAATTACCGGAGCTTGCCGAGGGCGTTCGTGTAAGGCACCCACGGTTCGGCTCT
>JASFTY010000491.1:0-3342 GCA_050050535.1 Gemmatimonadales bacterium
GGCACGCGAAGTTGCGCGCACCGCCGGTTGGCGAGCCGCGGAGGGGGGCGGACTGGTGGTCATGCTCCCGTACTACAGCGACTCCGTCTGGTGGGCGCTGGAGCGCCGCCGCGGGCTGCCGGTGGTCAGCGCGCTGCAGCTCGCGTTGGACCTGTGGCACTATCCGCTGCGGGGAAGGGAACAAGCGGAGCATCTGCTGGAGACGCAGCTCCGACCACTGTGGGAAGGCGACGCTGCGGCGGGCGAGGGGGGCGAGGGGGGCAAGGGGCCGGCGGCGGGCGATCCGCTGCGAGGCCTGCTGCGCGACCTGTGAGTGTAGCGGCCCGAACCCTCACAGACCGCCTAGGCCGCCATGGTGCCGGTTGTGCCCGCCTTGACTTTGAAAAGCATCCCGCGTCTGGCGCCCCATCCCGCGCCTTCCGAAACGCCAGTCTACAGCCACCCGGTCTCCTCCCGGTTGCTCCACGGACAGCCGCCCCGGGCGGCGAGAGCTGTGTCCCCGCACTCGGAGTTCGCCCCCGCGAATTGATCGTTTGATGAGGCCGACGAGCTAAGTATGGGTCAGGCGCGGATCGAGACGGCTGTCGTCGCGATCCGACTGGCAGAATTGGAGCGCCTGGCGGATGCTAGGCGACTGGCCGGGATATATCGTTGACCGCATATGCTACCGAGAGTATATTGTGATGCGTTGGGAGGTCGAGTACTCGGACGAGTTTGGTCAGTGGTGGGACGGGCTTAGCGAGGCGGAACAGGATGCAATCGACGTTGTCGTGCGCATTCTCGAGGAGCGGGGACCGCAGTTGGGGTTTCCGTACAGTACGAGTGTCGTCGGCTCCAGACACGGCCACATGCGGGAGCTGCGCATACAGCATCGGGGTCAGCCATACCGGGTTCTGTATGCGTTCGATCCACGTCGGACGGCGGTCTTGCTGATCGGCGGTCGCAAGACCGGGGATGATCGGTGGTACGACGAGTTCGTGCCTCGCGCCGATCGCCTGTACGACGAGCATCTGGACGAACTGCGAAAAGAGGGGCAGATAGATGGCGCGTAAGTTCAGCCAGCTTCGCGCGGCAATGTCACCGGAACGACGTGAGCGCAACGAGGCTCGAGCGCTGGCGCTGTTGGTGGCGATGGACCTGAACGAGCTGCGCAAGACTCGCGAGGTCACTCAGGAGGAGCTGGCGGACCGTCTCGAGGTGGCTCAGTCCAACGTCTCGAGGCTGGAGCGCAGACAGGACATGCTGGTGAGCACGCTCCGCGAGGTCGTGGAGGCGCTGGGCGGCGAGCTGCATCTGGTGGCGGTGTTTCCAGGAGAAGGCGCCGTTCGCATCGAGTACGTTCAACGAGGAGCGGCGAGGGAAGAAGCTGGCTGAGAATGAAACGTCCTACAATCTCGCTCCCGCGAGAACTCCTCCAGCGCCTGCGCCTGTTCCCGTACTACGGCGAGGGGCCGGCTCCGGGCGATCCGCTGGGGACTCTGCTGCGCGAACTGAAGGCGGGCCTGGCGCTCATCTACGGCGACCGGGTGAGGGGTGTCTACGTCTACGGGTCGTATGCCCGGGGTGAAGGGGGAACCGAATCGGATCTCGATATCCTGGTCGTCCTGGACGAGGTGAGTCACTATGCGGCGGAGGTGGATCGGACGGGCGATCTGATCTCGGAGCTCTCGCTCGGTTTCGGGGTCGCCATCTCGCGCGTCTTCGTCTCCCAGCGTGACTGGGCGAGCGGTGCGAGCGCCTTCCTGGCCAACGCGCGCGAGGAGGCCGTCCCCGTATGAAGGAAGAGACGTCGAAGCTGCTCGACAAAGCGGCCCGGGCCGTTCGCGCGGCCGAGACGCTGCTTGCACGCGGAGACGCGGACTTTGCCGCTGGTCTGAGCACGCCGGCCAGCGCCGACCTGTCAACGCCCGGCGCAGGACTGGAAGCCGGGGGGCAGGCTCGACCCGTTCAGGCGGCCGAGATCTCAGTCCTCCTCGATGTCATCGTCTTCCGAGGGATCCCGGTCACCGGGTCGGGGTTCTGTGGGGGGAGCGCCGGCGGTGCGGAGGCGCCGGACCAATCGATCTCGATACTCCTGTAGGACCGGAGGCGGGATGTCGCCGGGAAGCTCCGCCGCGTCGGGGAGTACGATCTCCGAGAGAACCCAGGCGATCGTGGCGGGAGTCGCACCCGCGTCCTTCGCCAGGACGGCCGCCAGCGCGTCCTCGACGGAGAGGCCGCTCTCTTCCAGGGAATACACGTCGACGAGGTCCCGGATCTCCGCTCGTCCCGCTAGGGCGGCGAGCTTGTTGGCGAGGATCTCGCGGGGCGGGTCCACTCGGATGGCGCCGAACTCCCGTTTCGGGCCCCCGGTCTGGGCGACACGTTCGAGGACCAGGTCTACCACAAGGCCTTCGTGCCCGCGGGTGATCACGTATCGCCGAAAGCCGGGCGCCTCCTGTCGGATGGACCAGGTGCATCCGAGCCGCTCTGCGGCGTCGAGCACCACGTGGTGGCCGCGTTCGAGCGCATCGGCGTCGAGCGTGAACAGATCCAGGTCGTCGGTCGCGCGGTGCTGGAGATAGAATCCGGCGAGAGCCGCCCCGCCGGAGAGGAAGAAGTCCTTCTCGCGCTCGAAGAACGCCTCCAGTAACTCGCGCTGGAGTCGAGTGAGCTTACCGGTCGAGGATCCCATCCTCCCGCCACCCTTCGATGAGGAATTCCCAGAACCGTCGACGCCGACCGAGCCGGTAGGCGATGCGGGGCAGCGCCGCCGCGACTTCCTCGGGGGTCACGAACTTCCAGACATCGAGGTCACGCGCCTCGCGCAGCAGAACGGCGAGCAGACGTAGCCGCTCGGGTTCGTCGGCCTCCGAGAGTCGCCCCCGAAACTCGTCGAGTGTGAGGTCCTCGGTCCACAGGAAATAGGGTCTCGCGTCCCCGTCCTGCAGGTCGATCGTGAGCGGTTTCATCGCTGCCATCCACTACCGGTCTCACCCACACGCCGGCACAGTATAGGAATCTGAGCGCCGAGGGTCCGTCGGCACCCCGCCTCGACAGGGATTCTACACGCCGCCCACCCGCTCCACCATGCCCCAGGCGCCGGCTTTAGGGGGGCGTGCAGCGCACCGGGAACGATCAGCCGGGGGTGGCGATCGGACAGGGCCATACCGTCAGCGTCCATGAGTGCCCGGCGGTCCGCTCCACAGGAACTGCCGCCACGTGACGGCTTCCGCTCCGGCAGCGCGGGCCACGCCCGTCTCGGCGTCTGGACACAGGACCAGCGGCCGGAAGGCGGGGTGTCGCCTGGTGAACTCCAGGAGCCCGGCCAGGTCCCTCACCGTGTATCGGCTCGTCTTGATC
>JASFTY010000492.1:0-3333 GCA_050050535.1 Gemmatimonadales bacterium
GGACCTACGCCCGCATCTCGACCGACAATGGCTCCAATGTAGAGGAACGACTCGCCGCAGCGGTCGGGGTGGAGCCCGACGCTCTTATCGCCCGCTGGCGTGAGGCCGTGCTCGACGTTCGGCCCCGTACCCAGACAGTGTCGGGCTGGGAGGGCCTGAGCGCCCTGGCGTGGGTTCTCGGGCTGGCATTTCTGGCGACCAGGAGCTCGCGGTGGCGTTCGGGTTGAGACGTTGGCTGATCGCGGCGCTGGCCTGCTCCGCGCTGGTGGCGGTGGCCTTCCTGCCGCCCGAGGGGGACCGCACCCCGCGGTTGGCGCTCTATCCCTATGACGACCACGAGGTCCACCTGCGCGATGTCCTGAGTCGATACCGCTGGCAACTTCAGCTGCTCGAGCTTCGCGACTCGATCCTCGAGGTCGCGGCCGCAACGCCTTCGGAGGATGAGCCGCTGCTTCTGATCCAGGAGTGGTTCCCGCAGGCGGTCCGGGACACGATCCGCGCGCTCGCCGCGAAACCGTTCGCTGCGCTGCGGGACAGATCTCACCGGCAGCGCGTCGTGGTTGGCGTCAGGGCCCGCGAGGGGACGGGTCGGTGGACGTCGGCGGGGATGTTCGGCTGGCTCTACTACTATCTTCCCACGGCCACGGATGGCGAGACGTGTCTCGTGACGCTGGCCTTGGGACGGGCGGACGCCGAGACGCGCTGGCTGCGCAGCATACGCGCTTTCGCGGAACGCCATGCCATGCTGGGGCCCTGCGCCTACTACGCCGCGTTCGGTCCACCGGGCCATTACATCGAGGAGTGGCTGGAGTCCACGGATTTACTCGCCGCAATGTCGCCGGCCTGGGCGATCGAGTCTGAACCGCTCGGACCGATCGAGCCGGAGCGGCGCGAGTTCGTTCGCAGGTACGAGCTGGCGCTATACGGCTGCGCCGCCGGCAACCGGCAAGCGTGTCGCACCGGCCTCTTCTCTCGTGGTTGGGATTGGCTCTATCCCCGCTCCGGGCGACAGCAGGGGATCGTGCGGGCAAGAGACATTAGCTTCTACGCGCGCTTGGGCCCGAACAGCGAACGCCTCCTGTCGGACCTCCTGGCGGACATGGGTGTCGAACGCTTCCTCCGGTTTTGGTCGTCGGACGCCGACGTGGAGGCCGCATTCGCTCGGGCGTTCGGGATCGAGCTGGAGGATTGGATGATGCGCTGGTCCCGAGCCCAGCTGAAGCGAGTCGAGCGCGTGGCCCCGGAGCCCTCCTCGGCGCTACTGGGCTTGCTGTTGGCCGCCGTCTCCGTCGGTGCCGCCGCATTTCTGGTCGGGGGTCGGCAGGCCGGCTGAGGTCGAAGACGAAGTGTCCCACAGGCGCCAGCTGCACGACAACGTACGCTGACCTCGTGCGCTAACGCACGCGACCGCGTGTGCCGCCGTGTTCCGCTGCTCGTGACACCGGCGGCTTCTATGGTGCGGCGTGTGGCGGCTAACCCGGCATCAGGGTTCCCAGCGCCGAGCCGGACAAGAGGGATCGATCCTGTCCTACCTGTTGCCCAAGAGTACAGGCGCCGCCACACGGGGGACTTCACCCTAGCGCGACTCCAGATGCGGGGCGAAGACCTTCATGTCGGTGTCTTCCATCTTGGCCCGCAGGTACTCGCGGTTCTCGAGTCGCCCCGAATCCAGCAGGCGCACGGCGCGCTCGGTGAGCTGCTGCGCTCGCCGGTCGGCGCGGGCCAGGCGGGCCATCTGCGCCGCGTCGATCACCGCCCAGAACTCGGCCTCCGTGTCACCGAGCCGAGCGGCTTCGTCGGCCAGCTGCTCGAGTGTTCGCAGCGCGGCGCGGAACTGCGAGCTGTAGTAGAGCGCGTTGGCGATTCGTCGCATGGGCAGTGTAGGTAGCTGCCCCTGGGCGCGTGACAGCGAGGCGGCGGTCTCGTAGGCGCCAATTGCGTCACGCAGTTCCCCGGCGCCGGCGAATCGGTCGCCGACCGATATCTCGCACTCGACCATCTTTGCCACGACCGGCGAGCCTTCGATCATCCCCGTGGGTGTGAGAACGTGGGGAGAGAAGACGGCGAGCACACCGCCGGCACTCGCGAACACGGTGATGTGAGTGAGTAGCTTGGCGTAGGCCAGTTTTGCCGCGATCATGATTTTTCACCTCCCATATCTTCTACTAGTCGTTCCTGGTTGTCGTCTTCCGATGAATCGTGCTGCGCGCGCTTAGGATCGCGGACTCCGCGGCAGGTTCTATCGCGGGTCGGTCACGGCGAACGCGATCGGGATAGATATCCAGACGGGGACGTTCGCATCGCGCAGCAGCGCGGGCACGAACCTGAACTCGCGCACCGCCGCCAGAGCAGCCTCGTCCAGGACTTCGATCTGTGAGGTCTGCCGGACGACGCTGTTGCGAACCGCGCCCTGCTCGTCGATGAAGGCCCAAACCAGCACCACCCCTCCTATGTTCGCCTCCTGTAGATGTTGCGGGTACTTCGATTGCACGATGCGCTGCGCCCGATCCCGATCCTTCAGGCGCGGGGCGACGGTGAACGGGGTCAGTACCGGCCGCTCGCCCAACCGCACCGCCTCACTTGGCGGAGGCGGCAGGTGATCCACCGGGTTCTCCTCGAACGTGGTCGGCGCGATCGTCACGTCCTCATCCAAGGTGGTGGTCGCGACGACCGGCACCGCGGGGCGAGCGATGCGCTCCGGGGGCGGGGGGATCTCGACCTCGGGCGGCAGATCGATCGCCTCGAACTCGACGACCTCGAACCCGACATCGGCCGCGCTCAGCGCCGGGAAGAATCTGAGGACGCAGAAGTGGATGGCGGTGGCCACTATGAGGCCGGCCGACACGCAGGCCTTGCAGTGTCGCTTGAACCGCGTGTTCGCGGTCTCGAGGATCTCAGCCCTGGCGAGCCCTCTTTCCGACTCGATTTCGGCAACCATACGGAAAACAGACCTTCCTGGTTGTTTGCCCTGCAGCGCAGGCGCCGCGCGTGGCCGCATCGGCGCTCAGCGGGAGGCGCAACTGATTGCGAATAAACAGGTTGTCGCGGCGGCGCCTTGCCGCCAGACCGGGGATTGATGGCCGATTGACGGCTGGCTGATCCAGGTCGGGTACAATGGTTCCGGGACTGCGCGGTGGCTCGACATGGTGCCCACTCTCGGTTCCAGTGATTGGCGCCACTTGGGCGGAGTCACCTCTCCCTGGGCGTCGACCGTGAGGTCGTGATTCGAGCATAACGAAGGCGCGTAGTCCGACCGTAGCCGGAGCGTAGCCGGAGCGTAGCCCGGGATTGGGCAGTACGGGAGCAGTAAGATGGACGCCGAGATTCAGATTC
>JASFTY010000493.1:0-3332 GCA_050050535.1 Gemmatimonadales bacterium
CTGCAACTGGGTCTGGCCGAGCTGCTGGCTCGCGAGTACAGGGCCGGCGCCTACGCCGATGTCACGGAGCGGCACGCCGGGAGGAGGGAGGTGGCGTACGTTCTGCCGCTCTCCTTTCCCGTCTACGGGCGCGGCGAGGCGGCGTTTCGGCGGCTGACCGCGGTGATCGGGGCGGACACGGTGGAGGCCGAGCCGCTGCTGGGTGTGAGCGACCTGCAACGGGCGTCGTTCGAGGACCGGCTGTTGGGCATCTACGCGAAGACGATCGCGCGGGCGATAGTGAAGTCGGCGGTGGCGGCGAAGCTGAGGGAGGAGGCGGAAGCGGAGGGCGGCGAAGCGGCGGGCGAGGTCGTGGGCTTTCTGGCGAACGTGGTGAACGTGGCGACGGAACGTGCGGATACCCGGGCCTGGTTGGGACTGCCGCACCGGATCTGGATCTCACGGCTCAGGGTGCCGGCCGGCCGCCACGAGCTGCGCGTCCTGATCGACGGTGGCGAAGAGCACTCGTTGGGCCCTCTGGACGTGTACGCGCGAGAGCGCATCTTTCTCAGCTATCGCATCTTCTAACCGGGCCGTGAATACGGTGTTCGCTCGATTCTCGCGTCTCGTCGTCAAGGCCGCCATGTGGGCGCTCGACCACTTCTACGAGGTCGGCCGGCTGGGCCGCAGCATCCCCGCAGGCCCCGTCCTGGTCATCGCCAACCACCCGAACAGCGTGATGGACGGACTGGTCGTGCTGAAGATCGCCGGCAGGCCGGTCCGGCCGCTCGCCCGGGCCCCGCTGTTCGAGCAACCGCTGTTCGGTCACCTGCTCAGGGGCATGAAGGCGTTGCCCGTGTACCGGCCGCAGGATTTCCCCGCCGAGACGTGGAGGAACGACGAGACCTTCGAGGCGGCGGTGAGCGCCCTGCAGCGCCACGAGGCGGTGCTCATCTTCCCTGAAGGGCTCAGCCACTCGGAGGCGCGGATCGCCCGCATGAAGACGGGTGCCGCGCGCCTCGCCTTCGAGGCCGAAGAGGCGACGGCCTGGAAGCTCGGCCTGCGAATCGTTCCCGTCGGGCTCACCTACCACCGCAAGCATGCCTTCCGCGGTCGCGTGGCGGCGGCCGTCGGCCGGCCCGTCGAGCTCGCCGGCTGGCGCGAGATGCGGGCACGCGATGAGTGGGGCGCCGTCGAGTCGCTGACCGCCGCGATGCGCGAGGCCCTCGAACAAGTCACGCTGAACCTCCCGACCTGGGAGGATCGAATACTGATCGAGACGGCCGACGCACTCTACGCCGCCGAGAAGCGGCTCGAGAGACCGCGGAGCCCGCAGCGCCTGGCACCCCGGCTGCCGCGGCTGCAGCAGTTCGCTCAGGGCCTGGCCTGGCTGCACGTCGCCGACCCGGAGCGCCACGGACAGCTCACCGACTCCGTGCGCGCCTATCGCCAGCAGCTCGCCGCCCTCGGCGTCGGCGAAGGCGAGCTGCCCGAGCGCTTCAACGTCTGGAGCGTCGCCCGTTACACGCTCACCCATGTCATGGTCCTGCTCGTCGGGCTCCCACTCGCCGCACTCGGCACCGTCGCCTGGTATCTGCCCTTCAAGTCGCCGCGCCTGACGCTCGGCCTCTACCGGCCCGCCTACGAGGCCGTGGCGTCGTTGAAGCTGGCCACCGCGCTCGTCGCCTTTCCCGCCACCTACGCCGTCTGGCTCGCCGCCGCCTGGCTGGCCGGCGGCCTCATCGGAATCCTCGCCGCCGCCCTCGCCTTACCGCTGCTCGGCGTCGTCGCCCTCCGCTGGCGCGACCGCTGGGGCAGGTCCCGCGAGGACGCCCGCATCTTCTGGAGGGCGATCCGCAAGCGGGCGCTGCGAGATCAGCTCCTGGAACGTCGCCGCGCCCTGGTCGACGAGTTCGACTCCGTCGCCCGGTCCTGGCAGGCGGAGCGGCGCGGCCGGCGTCGCGAGACCGTCTGATACGGCGCTGCGGGTCTGCCAACCGCGCTGAGCGAAACGACTTCGGGACCGGGGCGCGGCCGGTCAGAATTACCGGCAGTGGGGCGGCGGCCGGCCGTTCTGTCCGAACCGGGTTGGTGTGGCTCAAGCCACAGAACCATGTAATCTATTGCGGTGAATATAGTTGAGGCGCCCGGCGCCCCGGCCCGGCGGCTGGCAGAGTTCGTGCCTTGCTGCCCGTGCGACGTTGATACCTGCCTCGTGGAGACCAGGGAGGAAGAGGACAGCAGCGATCATGTGGAGCCGGCACAATGCGGTGTGGTTGAGGCGGCGCTGGTCCAGTGCTACTGACGACCCCGGTCGTGCGGCACGGACCAGTGTTTCGGAGAACGGCTTGGAGCCGGGTAAGAAGCGCAAGCGGCTGGCCGATGTAGTCAGGCGCGAGTTCTTGGCCCGGGCAATGGTGATCGACTGCCCTCATGGCGGCTGTGTCGGTAAGTTGCTGACGAGCGCTCGGCAGATCGAGCGTCCCGGTGGCAGTGGTGCGCGGCTGGTGTTCCGTTGCACGCGGCATCCCGATTCGCACGATGTGACGGTCACGATGGATCCGTACAGTGCGGAGGAGATCGAGCGGCTGAAGGCGGCGCTGTACCGTGGTGAGGCGCTGCGCTGCGTACGCTGCGGGACGCCCCTGGAATTAGGTTCGGCCTCATCGCAAGATGGATGGGCGAAGTCGCTGGACAGCTCGGCGGCGTTCTATTGTTCGTGGTGCGGTGTGAGGTGGGACGCGCCGGCCGAGTTGAGCAAGCGGGCCGGTTAGCAAGAAGGAGCCCAGCATCATGAAAGTAGAGAAGGCGGCGGCGCAGGATCTCCGCGGAATAGCGGCCAACACGGTGAGGGACCTGGCCCTCGGCTTGCGACTCGCACTGCTGCGCATGGAGAGCTTCGAGCCGGGCCAGGGCAAGGACGCGGCGCGCGAGCTGGCGGAACAGCTGTCGGCCGCGGCGCGGCGCGCCGTCGAGCTCTATTACCTCGAATCGCTCACTCAGGCGGTGGCGATGAGTGAGGGTCCGCTGCAGGTGCGGCGCAGGGGCGAAGTGGGGCTGGAGGAGCTGGACGAGTCGATGGAGATCCGGCAGCTCAAGAGCGACGTCACGGGCTGCTACAACAGGCTGGGCTTCACGCTGTTGTTAGAGTGCGAGCTGGAGCGGGCGCGGCGCCGCGAAGTCCCCCTCTCCCTGGCTCTCTTCAAGCTCGACCCACCCAACGGCGAGCTGGTCCGCGAGGTGGCGAAGCAGGGCCGCGAGTGCTGCCGACTGCTCGATGTGCTGGGCACCTTCGATGACCGCGCCGTCGGGATGCTGCTGCCCGACACCGGCCCCGAGGGTACACAGGTCGC
>JASFTY010000494.1:0-3324 GCA_050050535.1 Gemmatimonadales bacterium
CAGCTGGGTCGCCGCCCATGTATTGTCGGCGCGTGTCCATTGGAACGCATCGGGAATCTCGAACGTGCCGTAGCTGCTCTCATACACTCGGGCCATGCTGCCGACGACCACACCGTAGTTGTTGACACCCCAAGCCTCCGCCAAGTCCCAGTCGGACGGTCTTAGTATCAATTCCGGGGTTATCTGCAGGCCGGCGTCCCCCTGGAGCGCGCTCGCCACACCGACATCGGGGAGCACCGCTTCCGTGGGCATCTCGCGCTCCGAGCAGCCGGCCCACGGTACGAGGGCGACGAGGAGGGCTGCGGACAGACAACGACGATACGCGGCACGGTTCATAGTCCACCTCCGGCGGATGAAGGTGAGTCGCACGTACGGCAGCTATGAGCGGGGGATCTGCGCCGCGCCACGGTTGGACTCAGGCACGGCACCGGAGCTGACGAAACAGGTCGGCTGCATTCTAACCCAAAGCTCAGCGCACCGCCAGGTGGACCCAAGAGCCCAGAGCTCGACCCGTCAGCCGGGATGCGCTGTGCCTCGAGGTGGGGCGCCGCGATCCCCGTCACTCGGGCCTTCCCGCTTTGTCAGTAGGTCCGATGCTCGGTTCGGGCGATGATCTCGTCCTGCAGCGCCTTGCTCAGGTCGCAGAAGTAGTCGCTGTAGCCGGCGACCCGCACGATGAGATCGCGGTACGCCTCCGGGTCCTGCTGCGCCGCGCGCAGCGTGTCGGCGTCGACGACGTTGAACTGGACGTGGTGCCCGTCGAGCTTGAAGAACGAGCGTACCAGGTGGACGAACTTGTCCAGCCCCTCCTCACCATCCATCAAGCCGGGCGTCAGCTTCTGGTTGAGCAGGGTGCCGCCGGTCCGCGCGTGATCCATCTTCGCGACCGAGCGCATGACCGCCGTCGGCCCGCGCCGGTCGGCGCCCTGCACGGGTGAGATGCCCTCGGAGAGCGGCTGCCAGGCCCGGCGGCCGTCGGGCGTCGCCCCGACCACGGAACCGAAGTAGATGTGGCAGGTCGTCGGCAGCAGGTTGATGTGGTAGGTACCGCCCTTGGTGTTCGGCCGGCCGTCGACCGCGTCGAAGTAGGCCTCGAACAGCTCCCTCATCACCGAGTCGGCGTAGTCGTCGTCGTTGCCGTATTTCGGTGTTCGGTTAACGAGCAGCTGGCGCAGCTTGTCGTGGCCGTTGAAGTCGGCGCGCAGCGCGTCGAGCAGCTCCGCCATGCTGATGCTCCCCTCATCGAAGACTTGATATTTGATGGCGGTGGCGCAGTCGGTCAGCGTCCCAAGGCCGACGCCCTGGATATACGACGTGTCATAGCGGGCGCCGCCGTCGTGGTAGTCCTTCCCCGTGGCGATGCAGTCGTCTATCAGAATCGACAGGAACGGGGTCGGGATGTGAGTCGCCCACAGGCGCTCGATCACGTTGTTGCCCCGGTGCTTGATGTCGACGAAGTGGCGGAGCTGACTGCGGTACGCCTCCATCAGGTCGTCGAAGCCCTGGAACTTCGCGGCATCGCCGGTCTCGAGCCCGATCGTCGCGCCGGTCCTGGGATCGACGCCGTTGTTGAGGGTGATCTCGAAGACCTTCGGCATGTTGAAGTACCCGGTCAGGTTGTAGTTCTCCTTTCCGAAGGCGCCGACCTCGACACAGCCGCTCGAACCGCCGTTACGGGCGTCTCCCAGCGTTTTACCCTGCCAAACCAGTTCCTGGACGATCAGGTCGGCGTTGAAGATCGACGGCTGGCCGAAGCCGGTGCGGATGATCTGTGCCGCCCGCTTCAGGTAGCGGTCCGGGTTCTTCTTGCTGAGCTGAACGGACGAGCTGGGCTGCAGGAGCCGCATCTCCTCGATGACCTCGAGGATCAGGTAGGTGACGTCGTTCACGCCGTCCGAGCCGTCCGCCATAACGCCACCGGTGTTGATCTGAGCGAAGTCGGTGTACGTGGCGCTCTCTTCGGCGGTGATCCCCACCTTCGGCGGCGCCGGCTGGTTGTTGAACTTGATCCAGAAGCACTGCAGCAGCTCGCGCGTCGCCTCCTCGGTCAGCGTACCCTGCTCGAGGCCCTCGCGGTAGAAGGGAAGGAGATGGCGGTCGAGGTGGCCCGGGTTGAAGGCGTCCCACGTGTTCAGCTCGCTGATCACCCCGACGTGCACGAACCAGTAGTGCTGAAGCGCCTCCCAGAGGTCCCGCGGCGCATAGGCCGGCACGTGGTCGCACACCTCGCCGATCCGTTCCAGCTCCGCCTTGCGCTCGGGGTCCGGCTCCCGCTCCGCCTGCTCTCGGGCCAGCGCGGCGTGACGTTCGGCGAAGGTGATCAAGGCATCGCAGCAGACCGCCATCGCCTTGAGCTCTTCCTGCTTGCCCAGGGCCTCGGGGTCGTTCAGCCAATCGAGGCTCGCCAGGCTGCGCCGGATGTCATCCTTGAACTCGAGGAAGCCCTTTCGGTAGATCTTGTCATCGAGCACGGTGTGGCCCGGCGCCCGTTGCTCCATGAACTCGGTGAAGATCCCCGCCTCGTAGGCGGCCTTCCACTCGTCCGTCATCTGCTCGAAGATGAGATCTCTCACCGACCGACCCGCCCAGAAAGGAATCAGCCGATCGCGGAAGACCGCCCTCGTCTCCGGGTCGACGGCGAACGGGATCTTCTCGCGCGAGTCCAGCGTCTCGAGGTCCTGCAGCGAGTGACAGCAGACCTCAGGATAGGTCGGCGTCGCCTTCGGTGCCGGACCCCGCTCCCCGACGATCAGCTCGCCGGTCAGGATGCAGATCGCCTTGTTCTCCATCAGGTGCTTGAAGGCGAGCGCGCGCCGCATGGGAGCCGAGAGGACGGCGTCCTCTCGCTGGTAGAACTCGGTGATCAGCTCCGCCCGCTCCGAGGAGACCGACGGTCGCGCATCGAGGCTCTGTTGTCGAAGTCGTGACACTCTCTCGCTCATGCTCATATCCGTTCGCCCCTGACTGTGACGTGAAGTCCGAAGTCCGCGAGCCGCCGGGCGACCGCCTCGACCGCTTCGTCCGAGGGCGGCCGCATGTCTGGGAGTCGCGGCTGGCGGCCCAGCCGCTCATACTTGTCTGTCCCCGCTCTGTGGTACGGCAGGATGTCGACGGCCGGCCGGCTCGGGAGCGATGTCAGGAACGCGCCCATAGCGCGCAGGTTATCGTCGTCGTCGTTGATCCCGGGCAATAGCGGGAAGCGCACGACGAATTGAAGGCCCCGCTCCGCCAGCCAGCGCAGGTTCTCGTGGATCGTCTCGATCCCCACGGTGGTGAACTCGCGGTGTCGCTCGTCATCCATGATCTTGAGATCGAACAGGAAAA
>JASFTY010000495.1:0-3316 GCA_050050535.1 Gemmatimonadales bacterium
CTCGCATGGCTCTCGGGGCAGGGCGAAGCCAACGTGCGAGGCGACGCCGCCATCGCCTTCTTCTACCGGCCCGACGATCGCTGGACGCTGGGCTACGAGAGCCGCGCCTTGAGCTTCCGCGATCCGGCGCCGGTCCCGGGGCTACGGCTCTACTGGGATCCCCTATGGTCGTGGACGAACTCGGCGGTCCTGGGCTTCACCGGCGAGCTGGGGTCGGGCTTCGAGCTCGAGGCAAGGGCCGTTCCCGGCATCGCCTGGCTACACGAGCGCGATCGGGAGGCGGCCGCGGTCTTCGAGCTGAGCGCGTCGCTCGACGTGGCGCGCCGGCTCGGGGTTTGGACGGTCGCTGTGAACGCGGGATACGGGCAGAGTCGGTTGGATGGTTATCGGGTTTTCCGGTTCGGCGTCGATTTGAGTCGTGGGTTCTGACGATGGCGATGGCGATGAGGATGGCGATGGAGATGGAGAGGGCCAGAGCGTGAGGAGGAGGAGGCCCTTCCTGCTTGTTCTTGCGGCCGCAGTGGTTGTCGCGGTCGGCGCGTTGCTGCTGGTGTGGGCGGCGCGAGCCCCCCTCGAGGTCCAGTCGTTCATCGTGCGAGTCTCCGTCGTGACACTGGTCCTCTTCCTCATCATCCTGGTCGGCCGCTACTTCACGCTGCTCTGGTTCGGGTACCTGCACCATCTCGAGTCGGGCGGTGAGGTGAAGGAGTTAGGCGTCGAGTATCCGCCGGTCTCGCTCATCGTGCCCGCCTACAACGAAGGCAAGGTCATCGGGTCGGCGCTCCAGAGCCTGCTGCAGCTCGACTACCCGCATTACGAGATCATCGTCGTCGACGACGGCTCGACCGACGAGACGCTGGCGGAGGCGTCGAGCATGGCCGGCGACTACGGGCACTGCCGGATCCGCGTGACGACGAAGAAGAACGGCGGCAAGGCGAGTGCGCTCAACGCGGGGCTGGCGATGGCGGAGCACCCGATCGTGCTCTGCATGGACGCCGATTCGCGACTCGAGCCGCAGACGGTCAAGTCGGCGGTCGTCCATTTCCACGACCCGTCGGTCGGTGCGGTGGCTGGCAACGTCAAGGTGGTGAATCGCCGCAACCTGTGGACGCGGCTGCAGGCGCTCGAGTACATCGAGGGGCTCAACATGGCGCGCCGTGCCCAGGGCTTCCTCGCCGCGGTGAACATCGTGCCGGGCCCCATTGGGCTCTTCCGGCGCGATGTGCTGGTGGGCGTCGGCGGCTACGACCGCGATACCTTCGCCGAGGACGCCGACATCACGGTCAAGATCTTGACCAGGGGTTGGAAGATCCGTTACGAGCCGCGGGCCGTCGCCTGGACCGAAGCGCCGGAGCGCTTGGTCGACCTGATACAGCAGCGCTACCGTTGGACGCGCGGCATCCTGCAGGCGCTGGGCAAGCACCGCCGCACGCTGGGCCTGCCGTTGCCCGACTTGCCGCTCTGGCTGTCGCTGATGCAAATGGGGTTCGAGGCGACGGTCTGGCCGGTCATGAACGTCTACGGCCACCTGTTCTTCGCCTACGTGGCGGTCGCCTTCGGGATGAGCGAGATGCTGCTCGCCTGGTGGACGCTGCTGACGCTGCTCGACCTGGTGGCGGCGCTGGCGAGCGTCGGCATGGAGGAGGAGCAGCTGTCGCTGGTGCCTTACGCGCTGATTTACCGGTTCTTCTTCATTCTGTTGATCGATGTGGTGAAGCTGTGTTCGACGCTGGAAGAAGCGCTCAACATGCGGATGACGTGGGGGAAACTGGAGAGGGTGGGGAGAATATGAGCATCATACAGATAATGGTGACGATCATCATCGTGACGATCCTGGTCACGGTGATACTCGGTGTGGCGTCGTACGCGGCCTACTGGTTGCGACGCGGCAGGCGGCCGGTCGAGCCGCAGGAGATCGATACGGCGCCGCGGTTCTTTTATCGCTATATGCCTAACGGCGACGAGGAAACCGCCGACGCGGACGGTGAAACCGGCGCGATGCAGATCGACAGCCCGGTCCCGCTGCGTCGGCCGCGCCCCGCGAGCTTGGCGCCGGTGACGGATACGGGTAATGGCGGCACCGCTCGTTGAGCCGCCGCGCCGGCGCACGCCCTGGACCTGGGGGGCGGCGATCCTGCTGCTCGGCGCGCTGGTCGCCGGGCTGGTGGGCGGCGCGGTCCTGCTCTGGCGCTACGTAGACGTCGACTCGCTGATCGAGGCAGCCAGCGATGAGGCGCCGCCGGCGGTCGAGGAGCTGGTCGCCGAGGTCCGACTGCCCGAGCTGCCGGCGACCGGCGAGTGGAGCGCTCATATATATATGTCGCAGCGCTCCGCGGCATTCTTCCCCGACCCGAACTACTATCCCGCCCTCATCGATCGTTGGGAATCGATCCTCGCCGGCCTCGGCGCCGACGTCGGGCTGGTGAGCGGCGCCCCGAGCATCGAGGCGCTGCCGGCGGCCGAGCTGTTGGTCATCCCGGCGGCGGTTTGTCTCGAGCAAGGCGAGCGTGAGGCGATCCGCCGCCGTGTCGACGACGGCGGCCATCTGCTGGTGACCTGGGCGCTGGGCGCCCGGGATGAGAACTGCGATTGGGTGGGCTTCGAGTACCTGCGGGACCTGGCGGGCGCCGAAACGGCCGGGACCCTGGAGGGCGAGCCTCCCACATATATAGTCGTCCCGCACGGCAGCGTGGTCGCGGCCGGACTACCTCCTGGTTCTCGCCTGGAACTCAGAACCGAGCCGTGGATCACGCTGCGTGCGGGCGCGTCGAACGCCTTCTGGTCGGATTGGGCGCTGAACCCCCTATCAGCGCCCGAGGGTGGTGTGGGTAGCGGGGCGATAACCCACACCACCCTGTCCGGCGCACGTTTCGCCTGGTTCGGTTACCGGCTCGACGTCGCCGCGGGTCCCCGCGACCAGCGGCTGCTCGAGCGGCTGGCTCAGAACGCGGCGCTCTGGGCCGCCGGCCACGTGCTGGCCGAGCTCGACCCGTGGCCCGCCGGCCACCGGGCGGCCATGGCCGTGACCCAGGACGTCGAGCACAGCTTCACCAACAGCCGTCGGCTCGCCGAGGGTCTGAGCGAGCTCGGCGTTCCGCTGACCTTCTTCGTGGTTACCCAGCTCGCCCGCGAGCACCCGGAGCTGGCCGGGGTGTTGGCAGCCGCCGGCGAGCTGGGTAGCCATAGCGTCGATCACCGCCAGATAGCCGGCCGCGCTTGGGGCGCCCAGCTGGCCGCCGTCAACCGGGCGCGCGCCCACCAGGCCGAGTGGTCCGGCGAGCTGCCGCTCGGCTTCCGGCCGCCGCGCGAGCTGTTC
>JASFTY010000496.1:0-3315 GCA_050050535.1 Gemmatimonadales bacterium
TCCTTGCCCTTCCGTATCATCTCGAGGCGTTCCTGCCATCTCGATGTAGTCATGACGGTACGACTTCCTATTCTGACCGGCTCCTGCTCTGCCAATCTCGATCTCGGTTGAAAGGCTGACTCACTATTGCACGTTTGGCGTGATGACCGATCGCGGGGCCCTCTGTACTCGGGGCCGCCAGGGACCGCCCTACCCGTAGCGGACCTTTCGAAATACCGTCGGGTCGTCTACGAGCAACGGGCCGCGCGCCTTGAACGGCTCGGCGTATTCGACACCGACCAGGCTGCCAACGTAGCGATCTTCGGCCTCGAAGCGGTCGAGCAGTATCTTCTGGTCTCCACCGAACACGGATGTGTAGGCCGCCAACGCGGCCCGCTTCCGGTCGTAGACCTCGCTCACGTCGACGGCGAAATCGAAGCGGTCCCAGGGTGGCTCCATCCGGCAGTGCCCGAGGAACAGGCGCTCGATCTCGTGCGGCTGGGAATCCGCCAGCGCTTCGCCGCCCGGCACGGCCTCCCAGCTCGACAGTCTGGCGTAGAACGCCCCGTTGATCACGATCTCCGTGATCGCCTTGTGGTCGGGGTGGACCCCGCAGCCGCCGCTGGTGAACAGGTAGCGGGGCCGGTGCGTTCGGATCAGTGCTGCCACCGCTATGCGGGCCTCGGGCGTGTCTTTGAGCAACCGATCCTGGTACTCCATCGTGATGCGATCGACACCGAGGATCCGAGCCGCCTCCTCCGCCTGTCGGCGGCGCACGCCCGGTGGCGCGTGGCGTGACGGCTCTCCGTCGGTCAGGTCGACGAACAAGACCGCGAGTCCGCGGCGCGCCAGGATCGCCGCCGTCCCACCCATCACAACCTCGAGATCGTCCGGGTGGGCGCCGATACCGACTACGGCATGAAGCTCAGACATCCTCGATCAGTCTTCCTGGACACGGGTAAACGCCGTAGGTGGATGGGCCGGCATGACGGGCCAGACCCTCTCTCAAGGGCTCGACGGCAGCCGGTGCGTCACCGCCAGCCCGTGCAGGAACAGGTCGACCGCCGAATCGAAGATCCGGTCGTGATCGCACGGTGCCAGCTCGTCCAGCCCGAGATGCACGTGCAGCGCCGCCTGCAGCATGAGTCCCGACAACAGCACGCGACCCGCGACCTCGGCGTCCACATCCTGACGGAACTCGCCCGCGCCGATCCCCTCCTCGATCAGGTCCCGGACCAGCTGCCAGCCCTGAATCGGTCCCTCCTCCGCCCACAGCCGGAAGGTCGCCGGAAACTCCACGCTCACCTCGCCCAGGATCAATCGGAAAGCGTGACCCCAACCCGGCTCGACCCAGCGCTGCCACACCTTACGGAGGGCATAGCGGATCTTCGCCGACGCCGGCCCGCCCTCGGCTCGCAGCGCCTCGCCGATCTCGGCGAACATCTCGCGATGCCGGTGCTGCAGCGCCCGGCGCAGCAGATCCTCCTTGCTGTCGAAATAGTAGTAGATCGCTCCCTTGGTCATCCCGGCGGCTTCAGCGACCTCTTCCAGGCGGACCGCTCGATAGCCTCGCGTCCCGAAGATGCGGAACGCGGTCTCGAGCAGCGCATCCGGCGCCGCACTGGCTCTCTGTGGTCGGGCCCGAACAGGTCTCATAGAATACCTACCAGTAGGTATGTGCACGGCGACCCCTCGGTCCCAACCATAACACCCGACCCCATAGATTGTCAATCGGGCATTCCCCACCTTGACATTCCGCTGCCGGGGACGTAACGTGACGTTGAGATACTAGGGAGTATGTTCCAGGCCCTGAGGCGGTGCGGCCGGCGCCGCGCCCGCGTCGGGCGCCGCAACGGTTACAGATGATCGCGTTCGGACCCGTACCGTCCCGCAGGCTCGGTCGGAGCCTCGGCATCAACAACGTGCCGCCCAAGGTGTGCACTTACTCGTGCGTGTACTGCCAGCTGGGGCGGACGCTGCGCCTGCAGACGGAACGTCAGGTGTTTCGGGAGCCGGCGGCCGTCGTGACGGCGGTCCGTGAGAAGCTGGAGGCCGCCGGGCGAGCGGGCGAGCGGGTCGACTACCTGACGTTCGTGCCGGACGGCGAGCCGACGTTGGACGCTAACCTGGGCCGGACGATCGGGTTGTTGCGGCCGCTGGGCATCCCGATCGCGGTGATCAGCAACGGCTCGCTGGTCGACCGGGCGGATGTGCGGGCGGAGCTGAGCGAGGCGGACTGGCTGTCGCTGAAGATCGATGCGGTGCGCGAGGAGACGTGGCGTAGCGTCTGCCGACCGCACGGCGGGCTGCGGTTGGGACCGATTCTGGATGGGATGCGGGAGCTGGTCGCCGGGTTCCGGGGGCAGCTGGCGACCGAGACGATGGTTTTGGCGGACCTCAACGACGCGGAGTCTGAGCTGCGCGCCACGGCGGAGTTTGTCGGCGAGCTGCGCCCCGGGACGGCCTATCTGTCGGTACCGACGCGGCCGCCGGCCGAGCCGTGGGCGCAGCCGGCGACGGAGTCGGCGATCGCGCGGGCGTACGAGGTGTTCCGGGCATGGCAGGGTCGCGTCGAGTTGCTGGTCGGCTACGAGGGCGATGCGTTCGCGTCGACCGGCGATCCGGGCGAGGACCTGCTGAGCATCACCGCCGTTCACCCGATGCGGGAGGCGGCGGTTCGGAAGCTGGTCGAGCGCGCCGGTAGCGGTTGGCAGCTGGTGACCGACCTGGTCTCGCAGGGCAAGCTGGTCGAGGTCGAGTACGGCGCCCACCGGTACTACATGCGTCCGATCGGGCCGCGGGGTCGCCGGACGGAGGATCCGTGCAGAAGCTGAAGGGGCCGGCCGCCGAGAGCGGCGGCGGCGCGTGGCTGTTCAGGTTGGAGTCAGGCGGCGATTGGAGATGCTGCACGAATTGCTGAGTACCGCCCTCGAGGCGGTGATGATCACGGCCTTCGTCGCCGTGATGATGATCGCCGTCGAGTACCTGAACGTGCTGACCAGCGGCACGTTCGAGAGCGCGCTGCGCGGTGCGCCGGCCGTGCAGTACGCGGCGGCCGTGGCGCTGGGCGCGATACCCGGCTGTCTGGGCGCGTTCACCGTGGTGGCCCTGTACTCGCATCGGGTGGTCAGTCTGGGTGCGCTGGTGGGAGCGATGGTCGCGACCAGCGGCGACGAGGCGTTCGTCATGCTCGCGCTGGTCCCGCGGACCGCGGTCTGGCTGGGGCTCGGTTTGGCGGCGCTCGGTTTCCTCGCCGCGCCGCTCGTGGACCGGGTGGCGGGGCAGGCGCGTTTCGCGCCGGAGTCGTGCGCTCGGATGACCGTCCACGCGGGTCAC
>JASFTY010000497.1:0-3312 GCA_050050535.1 Gemmatimonadales bacterium
ACGTCTCCGGAACGCCTATCGTCTGCAGGACACGGCTGATGCGGCTCTCGGGGTCGAGGAGAACGGGGAAATCGAGGCCGAGCTCGCGAACGAACTCGTCCACCTCCTCCCTGTAGCCCGGTCCCGCATCTATCGAGACCGCGAGAACCGTGAACCCCTGATCCTTGAACCGGTCGTAGATGTTCTGGATCGGGGGCATCTCCACGCGGCAGGGCCTGCACCACGTAGCCCAGACATTGATCAGCACGACCTCGCCCAAGTGGTCGGAGAACGCGACCTCCTCACCGGCCAGATTCGGGGCGCTGTAGTCCGGGACCCGCTCACCGACCTCGACCCCACGGGCGTCCCCCGTGCAGCCTGCGACTGCCAGGGCGGCCAGCGCCACAGCGCATGCCGCAGTGCAACGTGTCGAACAGAAGTCTCTCATCCGGTAACCCCGTCCGCTGCCGTCGTGTCCGCTCGAGTCGTATCGGGCGGGATCTGGCCCGTGTCCGCCGGTAGTGGTGACGCCGAGTCTGCAGCCGGCGTTGGCGCGCTGGCCACGGTGACCGCTACGCGGGCGCCCCGCGCCGCCTCGTCGCCCGCCGCCGGCGATTGGCCGATGACGGTGCCCGGTGCCGCCAGGCCGGCGGAATCCTCCGACACCTGGCCGAGCCGCAGCCCCAACCGTCGTAACGTGGCCTCGGCTTCCGTCAGCGACTGCATCGCCAGGTCAGGCACCCGCACGGTGCTCGCGCCGGCGCTAACCAGCAAGCGCACCGCACCGGGAAGTCCGACCGGCGTGCCGGGCGCCGGGCGCGTACCGACCACCTGCCCCACATCGGCGCTGGCGTCCACGCGGGTCACTTCGACCTCGAACCCGCCCTGTAGCAGGATCATCTCCGCCTGCTCGCGGCTCAGACCCACGACGTCGGGCACAGCCCGTTCCGGCGGTCCGAGGCTGACCGTGACGCGCACCGGCGATCCCGGCGGCGCCATTTGGCCGGCCAGCGGCTCCTGAGCGACAACGGTCCCCACCGGTTGGGAATGGTGGATCCCCAGCGCCTCCTCGAAGGCGAGGTCTTCTCGCTCGGCGCGCCGGCGCGCGTCGTCGACCGTTTCGCCGACGAGATCGGGCACGCGTGTCAGATCGGCGGCGACGTTGTGAGGCGGGAAGACGAAGAGCATCGTCATGAGGTATCCAAGCACCAAGCCGAGCACCGCCGCACTCGCTGCGGTCGCAACGAGGTGGCGCGGCGAGGTGACCCACCGCCGCCACCCTGCCTCACTCGGCTCGGAAGGGGCAGATTCAGCCCACTCGATGTCGGAGTCGTGCGGCATAGGCTCCATCCATAGCGTGCCGTTGCGGGTTTACTCGCAGCTCACCGTCAGCGCCGAGGAATTCCGAGGACGTACGGCACTCGCCCGGCGCCTCCAGTCCAAAGTCCACGTGCCTGTTCAAGAACGCCTCGACCTGCTCCTCGTTTTCCTCCGGTTCCAGTGAACACGTCGCGTAAACCAGCAAGCCGCCGGGCGCCAGGGCAGCGGCGGCGCCCTCGAGCAGCCGCCGCTGCAACCCGGTTAGCCGCTCGAGGTCTCCCAGATCGAGCCGCCAACGTCCATCGGGATGTCGGCCGAGCGTCCCCGTCCCGGTGCACGGCGCGTCCAGAAGGATGACTTCCGCAGCGCGGAGCGGTGGCCGGGTCGAGTCCGCCTGCACGACGTGCAATCGCGGCAGTACGAGCCGCGCTCGCGTCTCCACGATCCTGGCGAGCCGGGCGCGCGCGATATCGAAGGCCAGGACCTCGTGGCCGCGCGCCGCCAGCAGCGCCGCCTTGCCACCGGGTGCAGCACAAAGATCGAAGACCCGGGCGCCCGGGTCCAGCGCCATGTAATCCAGCACCGCCGCCGCCCCGGGATCCTGTACGATCGCTCGCACCAACCCCAGCGCTCGCCCGATCGCGCTCGCGTCGACGCGCAGGGAACCCGGGACCCGTTCCACCGGCTCGGCGCGGATCCCCGCGCTCCGCAACCGCTGAAGCGCCTCCTGGGGCGAATCGCTGACGGAGAGGTGGACCGCCGGCCGAGCGTTGTTGTACGCCACGAGCGCTTCGACCTCTTCCAATGGCGCCCGCGCCAGCCAGCGCTCCACCAACCATCGGGGGTGCGAGCCCCAGGTCGCCAGGTAGCCGACCGGGTCACTCGCCCGATCCGGGAAGCGAATCGAGTCGGCGTACCCCCGGCTGACGCGGCGGAGAACGGCATTCGTGAGCGAGGCTGCGCCGCGACCGGCGCTGGCCTTCGCCTGTTCCACCGCATCGGATACAGCGGCGTAGGCCGGCACGCGATCGAGCTCCAGCAGCTGGTACGCGCCGAGTCGGAGGATGTCGATGACGTCCCGGTCGAGTCGCCCGATGCCACCCCTGACGAGCGGGTCGAGCATGTGATCGAGGCGCCCGCGCAACCGCAAGACCCCGTAGGCCAACTCCTGGGCTAGGCGGCGATCGGCTTCGCCGAGCGAGTCGGCACGGACCTCGAAGGCGCGATCAGCCAAGACACCCCGGCGCACGGCACGCAGGACCTGCAGGGCTGCCGAGCGGGCCGGAGCCACTCTCGCGGTACCTTTCAGTTTCCTCCTCAGTCGAGCATGCCGGTCGTGGGGCTGGACGGCACGGCCTGCTCGCGCTTAGGCATACGACCGGCCAGATAAGCCAACCTCCCGGACTCGGTCGCGAACTTCATTGCCAGAGCCATGCGGACGGGATCCCTCGCCTCGGCGATGGCAGTATTCATGAGAATCCCGTCGACCCCTTGCTCCATAGTCACACAGGCGTCGGACGCCGTCCCCACGCCGGCATCGACGATGACCGGCAGACTCAGCCGGCTCTTGATGAGCCGGACGTTGAACGGGTTGAGCAGGCCGAGCCCGCTGCCGATCGGTGAAGCGAGCGGCATCACCGCGGCGACGCCTGCGTCCTCGAGCTTCAGAGCAGTGATCAGATCCTCGTTCGTGTATGCCAACACCTTGAACCCGTCGGCCACGAGCGTTCGCGCCGCCTCCAGCAAACCCTCAGTGTCCGGCAGCAGCGTCTGCTGGTCACCGATGACCTCCAGCTTGATCCAGTCACCGAATCCTGCTGCACGCCCGAGCCCGGCGTAGCGAACGGCGTCCTCAGCGGTGTAGCAGCCGGCCGTATTGGGCAGTAGCGCCCACCTGTCGGGATCGAGATGATAGAGGACTCCCTCCTCCTTGGTGCGGTCGAGGTCCACACGACGGACCGCGACGGTCACGATCTCGGTGCCGGAGGCCTCGACCGCCCTGGTCATCGTCTC
>JASFTY010000498.1:0-3285 GCA_050050535.1 Gemmatimonadales bacterium
GACACGGGTCCGGCACCCGGCGGTTGAGCGCTTTGCCACGCGGTTGAGATGAGGGATATGGGTTCGAGATACACAAGACTTATCGTCGTTGGGCTGGCGGTGTTCCTGTCCGTTTCGCAGGCGATCGCTCAAGAGCAGGTCACCTTCATCGAGGTGGCGCTCGACGAGGAGACACGGCGCGCCGACGATAAGTTGCGCCGCTACCTGGGCAGTGAAGCGGGCCTGATGATCGTCCAGGAGCGGCCGATGGAGTACAGCGTCGCCATCGATCGCCTGGCCAACTGGAACCCTGAGAGGGGCGATTTCCTGGCCCGCGTCACGCCGTACGCCTTCGTGGCGGCGGAGATGCTGGGCGCGGACCTGGAAGTATTCGCCACCTACGTGAGCAGGGCGACAAGCAGCACGACCTATCACTCGTATTTCGTTGTCGGGCGAGAGCGGTTCCCCTACAGGCCGGAGCTCGCCAACGTCGTCGAGTTTCTCAGGCAGTTCGAGGACCCGGCGCGCTTCATCTACCACAACAAGTTCAGTACCTCGAGCTACTTCCTGCCGGCTCTGTTCTTCCGCAGCCACGGCATCTACAACATGCCGGAGCACACCGAGTACCACACCGCGATTCACAGCCGCAAGCTGGGCGATAGCAGCTCGAATCTGGTCCGCGCCGTGGCACTGGGCGAGTTCGAGCTCGCCGCCGTCTGGGATGGCACGAAGACCAAGTTCGAGGCCACGGACAGCCTGTACGAGAGGTACGGCAGCAGAGTCCACTTCATCCAGTTGCCCACCGTGCTGCCGAACGACCTGCTCGTCGGTTCCGCGTCGATGGACTCGGCCAGTCGAGCCGGGATCCGCGAAGCGATCGGATCGATGGGGCCCGAGGAGATAGACATCGGTGACTTCCTCACCTGGCTCGACATCAACACGGCGCCCGACTCGCGACAGGCGCTGGCCGATCTGCGCTGGCTGGCGCGCGAGCGTCCGGCACCCGTTACCGTCGGCGTCAGAACGTCGCCCGAAGAAGGATCCCGCGTCCCGGACGAGTACCTGGAGGCCGCCCGACAGGCCGTGCGGCTCTCCGGCACCGAGTTCGTCAACTACGATGACGATTTCCATGCCCACCAGGACTACGTGTGGACGCTCGAGCTGATCCATGACGGTGCGATCGAGCTGACGAGCCGGATCAGCGGATCCGAGATCGACGACCAGGAGTTCCAGATCAGCTTCAAGGATACCGAGGACCTCACCCGGCGAATCGGCGCACTCCTGCATTCCAGAATGCACCGCATTCGCTACGTTTGGCCCTACAGGACGGAACAACCCACCGTCATCCGTGACGTCGGTTTCAACATCCCACTCGACGCCACCGTGAAAGTCCGCAGGATCGACTGGCAGGACGCCCAGCGGAACCTCTTCGTCCAGGACGCCGAATTCGATGCGCACGTCGGACTATCCGATTTCTATAGGTTCGAACTATACCCGGACTTCATTCCCGACGACGACGGCGGATTCGGCTTCAACCCGATGAGCAACATATCGTACCGAGTCATCCTCGTCCGCCCTGAGCGCGAGCGACCCGTCTTCCGCGTGCTGACGGTCGTCTTCGTCGCCTTGTTCGTGCTGGCCGCCATCGCCGCCTTCGCAGACGTCGTCAGGAAGCGCGCCCTACCCTCCCATACAGATCCGCTGTCGATGCTCCCCAGCGGGCCGCACGGCTCGAGCTCACAGGGCTGAAGCCGGGGAGTCTGGCCCGGGCCTGGGATGAGCGACCGCCCGTCCAGGCGATGCGGTAGGGGGAGGGCCGCGGTCGCCCCCTCGCATTTTGGCCGCTGCCCGCTAGATTCGGCGCGTGCGCGCCACCCGGCCGCCCGTCTCCCGGAGAATTTCAACAGCCCCAACCATCTGGAGGTCTAAGTCCATGCAAATGAACGAATTCCTGGGTCAGGTCGAACGCTTCCGCGAGGGTATGGGCAGGTACGTCCACGAGATGGAGTGCGACGGCGGTCTCAATCTCTCGACCGTCGAGGACGTCATCAAGTACTGCTCGGACCACGGTGTCACCTCGATCAGGCTTTGGTTCACCGACCTGCTCGGGTTCTTGAAGTCGTTCGCGGTGACGCTGCCGGAGATCGAGGGGGCGTTCGCAGAGGGGATGGGCTTCGACGGCTCCTCGATCGAGGGCTATAAGCGGATCCAGGAGAGCGACATGGTGGCGTTCCCCATCGCCTCCACCGCTCAGGTCGTCCCGTTCAAGATGGGCGGCTCGCGGGCGATCCGCATGTTCGCCGAGGTTCGCAATCCTGACGGCAGCGCCTATGCCAGCGACCCGCGCGAAGTCCTGAGGCGCAACCTGGCGCGGCTGGAAGACTTCGGCTTCTCGCACATGAACATCGGGCCCGAGGCCGAGTTCTACTACTTCGCCGACGAGGACCGTCCCTCGACCATCGACCGGGCGGGCTACTTCGACATCAACCCGGTCGATCTGGGCGACGACCTGCGCGAGGCCACCGTCTTCGCGCTGGAATCGATGGGGATTCCGGTCGAGTACATGCACCACGAGGTCGCGCCCAGCCAGCATGAGATCGACCTGAAGTACAAGGAAGCGTTGCGGATGGCCGATGGTCTTCAGACCTACAAGTACCTGGTCAAGGAGATCGCGCGGCGCAACGGCGTCTATGCGACCTTCATGCCGAAGCCCCTGTTTGGTGAAAACGGCAGCGGCATGCATACGCACCTCTCGATCTTCAAGGATGAGCAGACCAACGCCTTCTACTCCAAGGAAGAGAGCTACCACCTGTCGGCCACTGCCAAGCACTTCCTGGCCGGCGCGCTCGACCACGCACGCGCCATGGCGCTCATCACCAACCAGTGGTACAACTCCTACAAGCGCCTCGTCGTAGGCTTCGAGGCCCCGGTCTACATAGCCTGGGCGGAGCGTAACCGATCGGCGCTCGTCCGCGTACCCATGTACAAGCCGGGCAAGGAAATAGCTACGCGGATCGAGCTGCGGTTCCCCGACGCCGCCTGCAATCCGTACCTCGCCTTCGCCGTCATGTTGGCCGCCGGACTCGACGGGCTCGAGCGCGAACTGCAGCTGCCCGAGCCGATGACTCAGGACCTGTACGAACTCAGCGCCGTCGAACGCGAGAGGCTCGGCGTACAGTCGCTGCCCCACGACCTCTACGAGGCGGTCCAGGTGGCGGAAAAAAGCGATCTGTTGAGGAAAACGCTCGGCGAGGACGTGCTCAACAAGATCCTCGAGACGAAGCTCGCCGACGACGAGAAGTTCAG
>JASFTY010000499.1:0-3285 GCA_050050535.1 Gemmatimonadales bacterium
GCGAATCCCTCCGGAGTAGGTTGTCTGGGGGGTCAGTATTGTGGAAATGCTTACACGTGCTGAAACCTTGCGGCCTAATTGATTCCCCTCCGAAGGCACATCCATAGATCGGGTGCTTCCGCGCGGGGTCATTCGACCCGATGGACGAGCGGCGTTCACCGAATTCTGTTCGATGGATATATTGGCCGATTCTATCGCCACCAGGGATTCGCTTTGTCGCCGCCCCTCGCTCATACTACAATAGAGCGGACTCGTACGGTCGGATTATCGGATGTGGACAAGGACCTCGCCGCACGGCGGCCGGAGCTGAACACGACCCAATGTCCAATGATGCCAAGCTGATCGATTTCCACATTCACGTCTCACGCCCCGAACACGCGCGCCCTTGGGCGCTCGAGTATGTCGCCCAGCAGTTCGAGGAGTTCAGCGAGCAGGCCGAAGCGATCCTCACGCCGGAGGGGTTGCGGCCCTACCTGCAGAAAAACGGTGTGGACGCCGCGGTCATCCTGGCCGAGGTGAACCCGCTGACCACCGGCACCTGCTCGAACGAATACACCGCAGAACTGGCGCGGGCGGCCAACGCGCTGCCCGACCCGCCCACCGGGCCGAAGGGGCGCTTGATCCCCTTCGCGAGCCTGAACCCCTTCATCGACACCGATCTGGCTGAGCGCCTCGAGGAACTGGTGAACGACCTCGGCTTCCGCGGGGTCAAGCTGTACCCGGTCTACCAGCATCACTACACCAACGACACACGCCTCTACCCGCTGTACGCCAAGGCCCAGCAATTGGGCATCCCCATCCTGGTGCACACCGGCTCCTCCGTGTTCCGCGGGGCCCGCATCAAGTACGGCGATCCCCTGCACCTGGACGATGTAGCCATCGATTTCCCCGATCTGACCCTGCTCATGGCGCACGCCGGCAGGCCCTTCTGGTACGAGCAGGCCTTCTGGATGGCGCGCCAGCACGAAAACGTTTACATGGAGGTCTCCGGCCTCCCGGGCAAGAACTTACTGGCATACTTCCCCCGGCTGGAGGAGCTCGCGTACAAGGTGGTATACGGCTCGGACTGGCCGGGCAACCCGGACCTTCAGCGCAATGTGAGCGCCATCAACGCGCTCCCCATCGCGGAGGACGCGAAGCGGGCGATTCTGTACGACAACGCGGCCCGCATCTTGAAAATCGGCGCGAACCGGTAGACCGATCGGGGATGGTGAGATGCGAGAATTTCTTTTAGGCAACGAAGCCATTGCGCGCGGCGCATGGGAGGCGGGCGTCTCCTTCGCTGCCGGTTACCCGGGCACGCCCAGCACCGAGATCATCGAGACGCTGGCGACGCGCTACCCCGAGACCCACCCCCGCTGGTCCACGAACGAGAAGGTCGCCTTCGAAGAGGGGATGGGCGCTGCGATCGGCGGGCTGCGCGTGCTGATCACCATGAAGCACGTCGGCCTGAATGTGGCCGCCGACGCGTTTATGGTATTCCCTTACGCCGGGACCAATGGCGGCTTCCTGGTCGTCTCGGCCGACGACCCCGGCATGCATTCATCGCAGAACGAGCAGGACAACCGCTACCTGGCCCGCATGGGCAAAGTGCCCGTGCTCGAACCCAGCGACGCGCAGGAATGCCGGGACTTCGTCAAGCTCGGGCTCGAACTCTCGGAGCGTTTCAGCTCCCCGGTCATGCTGCGTACCACGACCCGCCTCGCGCACCATAAAGGCCTGGTGGAGGTGGGGCCGCGGGCAGAGGTGCCGGCGAGGGAATTCGTCCCGGATCCGATGCGCTTCTCTGTGCCGATCTACCGTCGCCTGCGCCGCCCGCGCGTGGAAGAGCTGCTGGATGCGCTGCGCGCCTATGCCGAAGAGACCCCGCTGAACCGGGTGGAACACGGCACCGAAGTGGGCATCGTCACCTCCGGGATCGCGTACCAGTACGTCAAAGAGGTCATTCCGGAGGCTGCCGTCCTGCGCCTCGGCATGACTTACCCGCTCCCAGCCGAGATGCTGCGGGAATTCTGCGCGCGCTACGAGACGGTGTATGTTGTCGAAGAGGGCGAGGCCTTCATCGAGGAATTTATGCGCAGCGAGGGCATCGACAACCTGCGTGGCAAACAGCTTTTTGGCGTCATCGGCGAGTATTCCCCTGGCCGCCTGCGGGAGGCGCTCGGCCTGCGCGCCAGCCCGCGCCCGCTCACTGAAGGCATTACGCTCATGCCGCGCCCGCCCATGTTCTGCGTCGGCTGCGGTCACCGGACGGTTTTCGCCGCGCTGCGCCAGTTGAAAGTGACCGTGGCGGGCGACATTGGCTGCTACACCATGGGCGCGCTGCCGCCGTATGAAGCGGAACACACGACGTTCTGTATGGGCGCCAGCATCGGCACCGCGGTGGGATTGGAGCGTGCCGGGCACGACAAGGTCGTGGCCGTGATCGGTGACTCCACCTTCGTCCACTCTGGCATCCCGCCCCTCATCGACGCGGTGTACAACGGCAGCCGCTTGACGCTCGTGATCCTGGACAACGCCGCCACCGGGATGACCGGTGGGCAGCCGCATCCGGCGAGCGGAAAGAACGCCTTGGGCGAGGCGGCGCCGCAGCTGGATCTGGAGGGCATGGTGCGCGCTGCGGGCGTCGAACAGGTGACTGCGGTGGACACTTGGCAGCGCAGCGAGGTGCTGCGCGCCCTGCGCCGCGCGATCGCCCACGACGGTCCCGCCGTGGTCATCGCCCGGGGCCCCTGCCAGCAGCTCCCGGAGATGAAGCAGCGGGAGATCGTCCCCTTCACGGTGGACGAGCCGCTCTGCACGCAGTGCGAGGCGTGCTTCAAGGTCTGGTGCCCGGCGATCAAACGCACCGAGAACGGCTTCCCGCGCATCGAGGCTGCGGAGTGCACTTCCTGCACCGTGTGCGCGCAGGTGTGCCCCGAGGACGCCATCCTGCTCGCCGGAGATCATGCCTCATGACGCAAGCCGCATCCGCCCGCGTGTACAGCCTGATGTTCGCCGGCGTCGGCGGCCAGGGTTCACTGCTCGGCGCCGAAATCACCTCACTGGCCGCCGTACTGAGCGAATATGACGTCAAACAAACCGAGGTGCACGGCGTATCACAGCGCGGGGGGAGCGTGGAGACACATGTGCGCTTCGGGGGGAAGGTGTACTCCCCCACGGTGACGCCGGGTGAAGCGGACGTGATCATCGGGCTGGAGAAGCTGGAAGCCCTGCGCTTTGCGCATTACGTCAACCCCGACTCGGGGACCATCCTGGTTAACGATTTCGAGATCGTCCCCGCCT
>JASFTY010000500.1:0-3270 GCA_050050535.1 Gemmatimonadales bacterium
GGCCCGAGTAGAGCGCGAACCGGCTCGTCCTCCCACTGGAGCCGGTTGTAAAGCTGTTGCCACAGCAGCCCGGGGTCGCTGCGCAGCACGTGCATCTCCCGGGCCAGAGCCCGGCGGAAGGCGGTGAGCACGGCCGCACGCGGTGCGTGTGGTGGGAGATTCGACGTTACGGTTCTGGCTGCCGTCGACATATCTCTGCTTGAGTTGCCTCGCTGCAGAGCTACTTGTGCTTGCCCGGACGGAATTCGAGCCCACCGGTCGGGCGATACTCTACTCCTACCAGGTCCACCAAATACAGGCTGCCGCCAAACCCCCCGACGGCGGCCACAGGCTGACAGGGATGAAGCGCGACTCGCAGAAGAGGCTGTGGGACCACCACGGCAGCGCACTGTTCCCAGTCGTGGGCATCCCAGAGTCTGAGCGATTGGTCTGAGCCCGTCGACGCCACCAGCGCGCCGTCCGGACTCACGTCGCATCCCCAAGCCCGACCAGAGTGGCCTTGGAAGATTCTTCGCCGGTTACCGGTCTTCGCGTCCCAAATCCCCAGGGTGCCATCCCCTCCTGCCGACACGACGAACGAGCCGTCCCGGCTTACAGCGCAACCCAAGACGATGTCGTTGTGCCCTTTCAAGGTGACCCGTTCTTCTCCGGTTCGAGGGTCCCAGATCTTGAGGGTTCGGTCATCGCTGGCCGAGACGACAAAGGAGGTATCGGGACTAACAGCGCAGCCCCAGATCTGCCCGGTATGCCCTTCCAGCGTGGCCAGCTCCCTTCCTGTGTGCAAGTCCCAGACCTTCAGCATCCTATCGGCGCCACCGGAGACAACGAACGATCCATCGGGCGCCACGGCGCACGTGTGGATTCGACTGTCGTGCCCTCTCAACGTAGCTCTCAGCGCACCGGTCTTTCGGTCCCACAGTTTCACCTTCTGGTCGTCGCCGACCGAGACAATTAAGAGGGCATCAGGGGTTACGTCACAGTCGCGCGCCCACCCTTCATGTGCCCTCAGCGAGTGCAACGCGCGCCCTGTCTCCGTGTCCCAAACGATCAGGGTCCCGTCTTTGCACCCCGACACGACAAACGACCCGTCGGGGCTCATGGCGCAGGCTCCAACGGTATCGCCGTGCTGGCTCACGTGAACCGCGGGAGCTTCTTTCTGCACGTCCCAGAGGTGGAGGTTCCCCCCCCAATCCGCCGTCACAAGGAAGGAGCCGTCGCGGCTCACAGCACACCCCCAGACCGCACCCGTCGCACCCTCCAGGGTGCGCAGCTCTCGCCCTGTCTCGATATCCCAGAGCTTCAACGTCCCGCCTTGTCCACCGGTCACGACGAAGGAGGCATCCGGGCTGACGGCACAGGAAATCACGTCCCCCTGCCCCGTGCGTAGCCGCTGCCGTTCTCTCCCAGTACGGGCGTCCCAGATCCTGGCGGTCTCGTCCGCACTCGCCGAGACGATGAGCAAGCCATTGGGGCTTACTGTACAACCCAAGACCGCACCATCGTGTCCTTGCAGCCGAGTACGGCTCTCGCCCGTCCGCACGTCCCAGACAATGAGCGTGTTGTCCAGGCTCGCGGACACGATGAAGGACCCATCTGGGCTGAATGCGCAAGCGGTTACGGCGTCGCAGTGCCCTCCGTCTGAAAACTCTCTCTGCCACGCTCCGGATTGCTCGGCCCAGACAGGAACGCTCCCGCTCAGCTGGCGCAGCATCTCTCCCGACTGCGCGTCCCAAAGTCTCAGGTTGTTGTCGACGCTCGCCGACACGATGAGCGAGTCGTCGGGGCTGATGGCGCAGCCAAGAACGGCTTCCGAGTGCCCTTCCAGAGTGGCTAGTTCGCGTCCGGTCTCCGAGTTCCAGACCTTCAGGCTACAATCCTCGCTGGCAGAGGCGATGAACGACCCGTTGCTGCTAATGGCACAATCCCAGACGCGCTCGATGTGGCCCTTCAGTGTGCTCAACTGGGCGCCCGTCCTAGCATCCCAGATCTTCAGCGTCTTGTCATCGCTGCCCGAGACGATCACGGAGCAATCCGAGCTGATCTCACAGCAGGAAACGCCACCGGTGTGGCCCGCCAGCGTTCGAACGAGCGCCTTGGACTCCTGGAAGGGCAGTCTGGTACGGACCCACGGGGCACAGCCTGCAGCACTGCGCTGGTCAAGCTCCGGTTCCAGTACCTCTCGAAGTGACTCGCCCTCCCATTGGAGCCGGTTGTACAGCTGCTGCCACAGCATCCCCGGATCGCGGTGCAGCACGTGCAGTTCCCGGGCCAGGGTTCGGCGGAACGCCCCCAACGCCGCGGCCCGACTCCTGGATGACGCCGCTTCCAGGTTCGGCCTCAAGGCGAACTCCAACGTACGATAAGGTGCGCGTGGGCCAGGTGGAGCATGACACTCCCGGATGTTGCGTACGCTCTCAGCAGCGGATCACGCCGTGGCGTCGACGAGGAACGGGACTCGATTCGAGCCCGGAAGGTCGGGGCGGCGTAACACACCGGGCAAGTGGTCGACCGGGCGATGTGGAGTTTCCAACGTTCGCAACATACCGCTTCTGCATCCTCGACGTCCAGAAGCGTCAGCTCACCACCAGCCCACGAGACCGAGTCCCTGCTCCGCGCAGACCCCGAAGAACTTGCGCAGGTTGGCCACAGCTTCCTCGACGTCGCCGAAACGCTCGTCGTGAACAGCAGCGAACTGCTGTGGCTCGCAGCGGACCAGCGCCTCGTGCATCGCTTTCACGCGCTCCGGCGGAATCCATTCCTGGTACAGGCTCTCCCCCGTGATCGCCTCGACGAGGCCGGCGTAGACCTTACCGCGAAAGCTGTCGGTCGGCCCGCTCAGCAGCCCACCGCAGAGCTCGATCTCCGCCGCCTCGAAGGCCTCCTCGTCCTCCTTCGTGAGGTCCTGCTGCGGTCCTCGCTGTGCGAATACGTCCAATCCCATCGTTCTCCTCCGCGACAAACGCCTTATCACATGTGAGGTCGTGGAAGATGGGCTCGGGCGAGTCACACACCTGGGGCTTACCTGCCGCCGGAGGTCGGGCTCGCCTCGATGTCGATGACCAGGCCGGCGCCGGCCCGGATGAAGTCGTCGCCGTACTCGGCGGCGAACATCTCGATCGCCGGGTCGCCGGTGCAGTGGGTGGGCGCGACCTTCTCGACGCCGAGCCGCCGGAACTCGGCGATCAGCGCCCGGAGCTGATCGGGCCCGGCGCCGCGCAGGTGGTAGCCGCCCAGGACCAGGTAGACCGACCCGTCTCTCAGCGACATGGC
>JASFTY010000501.1:0-3252 GCA_050050535.1 Gemmatimonadales bacterium
GAGATCCCGCCTGGCCCCGGCGCACCCCAGGTGACGGCGTCGACCGTGCCGCCGACGCGCGAGGCCCGCGACACGATCTACGACAACGTCCAGTTCCCACGCGTCTACATCTTCCACCACTCACCAGCCTTCGGGCAGCCGGGCTTCGAGGCTGCCGATGTGCTGAGCAGCGTCCTGTCGGACGGCAAGTCCTCACGTCTGTACCGCAAGCTCGTGTACGAGGATCGGATCGCTCAGGACGTCTCCGCCCAGGTGTGGCCGACCGAGGATTGCGGTCTGTCATTCGTGGTGGCCACCGCCCGACCCGGCGTCGGAGCGGAGACCCTCGAGTCGGCGATCCTCGAGACATTGGATGACGTCAGAGCGGGAGCTATCACGCGGCGCGAAGCGGAGGGTGGCGTTAACCGGGCGACGCGCGAGCTGGTGGGCGCGTTCGACGGTGTCGGCAGTCGCTCCGACGCTATCGCCACGGCGGCGACCTTCCTCGGCCGCCCCGAGTATGTCAACGAACTGTTCCCCCGCGTGCAGGCAGTGACGGCGGAGACGATCGTGCAGGTCGCCAACGAATGGCTCGTCCCCGAGCGGCGGGCAACGCTGCATGTCCTGCCCGAGAAGGCCGCGGAGGCCGGCGGATGATGCCGCCGCGTCAGTCGATCGATCGCAGCCAGCGTCCGGCACCGGGACCGCCGCCGAAGATCGTTCTTCCGGCGTTCGAGAGATTCCGTCTGGCGAACGGTCTGAACGTGCTGTCCGTTCGACACGACGATATGCCGGAGGTATCGGCTCGGCTCGTGCTGCCGTTCGGTGCTTGTGAGGACGCGAAGCAGCATGCCGGGACGGGATTGCTCACGGCTCGCGCGCTGACCGAAGGGACTGGGGAGCGCTCGGCCCGCGAGGTGGCCGAGTGGCTCGACTACCTGGGCGCCCGTTTCAGCCTCGACGTCGACCATGACGCCACGATTGTCAGCCTGCACTTCCTGACCCAGGTGATCGACGGGGCCTTCGATCTGTTGGCGGAGGTGGTGGCGCGCCCCGCCTTCGATGCCGGCGAGGTCGAACGACTGCGCGACGAGCGCCTCGACGAGATCGCCAGCGGGTTGGACGAGCCACGCATCGTCGCCAGCCTGCGGCTGGGAGAGGTGACCTTCGGCTCACACCCGTACGGGATGCGCGCCGGCGGCGTGGAGGAGACGGTCAGTACGATCGATGCCTCGATACTGCGCGACTTTCACTCGCGATTCTATCGTCCCTCAGCCGCCACGTTGATCCTCGTCGGGGATGTCCCAGGGCCGGACCAACTGAGACGCCGGCTGGACGACACCTTCGGCGCCTGGGAGGGAGATCCGGCCCCGGCCACCCCCGTCGAAGAGCCGGAACCGCCGGAGGAGCGCCGGCTGTGGGCCGTGCCGTGGTCCGGAACGCAGTCGGAGATCCGACTGGGTGGAATCGGGATCGCGCGGCTCGATCCCGATTACTACGCGGCACTCATCATGAACGCGATCTTCGGCGGACTCTTCAGCTCTCGGATCAACATGAACCTGCGCGAGGACAAGGGCTGGACCTACGGGGCCTCCTCGCGCTTCGACGCCCGCAGGCGTAGCGGTCCGTTCTTCGTGGCCACAGCGGTCGATGCGGCTGTGAGCGTCGACGCGCTCGGCGAGATAGTCAACGAGATGGAGCGCATGAAGTCGGAACCGCCAACCGAGCAAGAGATGCAGCTCGCGCTCAACGCCGTTACCCTCTCACTGCCGCGACTGTTCGAGACGGTCGATCAAGTGTCCGGTCGCATCGCCCACCAGGTCGTCTACGGGTTGCCCGACGACTACTGGGAGACATACGCCGACCGCTTCCGCGCCGTCAGCGCCGCCGACGTACAGCGCGTCGCCGGACGCTTCCTCGCCAGCGAGCGCGCCGCGATCGTCGTCGTCGGCCCCGTCGAGGACTTCCGGACCCAGCTCGAGTCCTTTGCTCCGCTCCAGATCCGTGACGTCCGCGGGCGCCTCGCCGGCTCCTAGGACCGGGGCCCGGCGCCCGCCCGCCGGTCACCATCACCGCCTGCCGAGAGACTGCCTGATCCGTAAGCCGTTCGCTGCCATTGAGATGGGTCGTGCGTGCCCCGCGGGCTCGGAAACGGATGTCGCCGCCGGGGAAACCACTCGAGCCGCTGGCGCGTCTATTATATTAGAGAGGCAGTAGGCAGCAGCCGGCTGTGATAACGTATTGGAGGTTACCAGTACCGCAGCCGGCCGCCCCGGCGGTCGGAAGAAGCGGGCAGAAGTACATACAGAAATCAGACGAAAGTACTGAAAAACTTGCATGACGGGAGGCGTGAGCTCCCGGGGAGGCACGGCGGAACGAGAACTGTAATTCGTTAGTTTCCAAACACTT
The DNA here is from genome assembly GCA_050050535.1 of Gemmatimonadales bacterium. Lineage (GTDB taxonomy): Bacteria > Gemmatimonadota > Gemmatimonadetes > Palauibacterales > KS3-K002. Next base: position 2,389 of record JASFTY010000501.1, read on the forward strand.
GGACCACTGACCCGGGTCTGCGGGACGGCCTCTTCGGCCGGGGAATGGAACCTGCACGCGTGTTGGGGTGGGAGAAAAAGGGAGACCCGGCGAATGATCGATTACGGAGTGAAGGGCGGCGCTGTTGTATTGGAGCCGCAGATGAGCCCAGCGACGGAAGAATCGTCGGAGACCGAGGGCGGAAGTGAAGAGATGGTACAGGTAGCGACGAAGAAGGCCAAGGAGCGCGAGCTACCGCTCACCGAGCTTCAGGACAACGAGCTGGTGGCGCGGTTTCTCGCTGGCAACGGGCTGGCTTTTCCAGAGCTCGTGCGGCGCTACCAGTCACGGCTGCTCAACTTCATCTACCGAACCATCGGGGATCGTGACCGGGCGGAGGACCTGGTGCAGGAGACCTTCATTCGGGTCTACCGGCATCTGCACCGATTCGATCAGTCGAAGAAGTTCTCGACCTGGATCTACACGATCGCCAGCAACCTTGCGAAGAACGAGCTGCGGAACCGCTCACGGAACCCACTGGTCCTTTTCCAGACGATCAAGAAGAACTGGGAGGCGGACCATCGTCCGCTGCAGTGGGAAGATCCCCACTACCGCCCTGATGATCTGTTCCGTAAGCGACATCTCAGGGACACGGTGGAGAAAGCGGTCGAGCAGCTACCGGAACACCATCGGGTCGTCTTCGTGCTCAGGGAGATGGAGGGCAAGACGTACGAGGAGATCTCCGAGATTACCGGCGTTAACTTGGGCACGGTCAAGTCGAGGCTGAACAGGGCCCGTAACAACTTCGCGCAGATCATCGCACCGATGCTGCGCTAGCCGCAGGCGGGGTCGATCCCGAGGCGCTGCAGGTTCGAGGCGCCGGCC
>JASFTY010000502.1:0-3237 GCA_050050535.1 Gemmatimonadales bacterium
GCCACCCACTTCGCCGGCTCGAAGTACTGCACCTGCGAATCGTGGAGCCCGGTCGTCACGAGCATGTTGGTGTAGTCCTTCGCCTCGACGTTGTCGTAGGGCGAGTACGAGAGCATGTACCGGTAGTAGTCTTCCTCGTTCGGGTCGCCCCACTCGTCGTACTCGCTGGTCGTGAGCGGGATGCTCGCGTCGAGCATCGTCGTCACGACATCGACCCACGGCACGAGCGCCAGAATGCCCTTGAACAGGTCAGGCCGCATGTTGTACACGGCGCCCATCAGCAGGCCGCCGGCGCTGCCGCCCTGCGCGAACATCAGCTCGGGACTCGTGTACCCTTCGGCGACCAGGAACTCGGCCACGTCGATGAAGTCGGTGAACGTGTTCTTCTTGTTGAAGAGCTTGCCGTCCTCGTACCACCAGCGACCCATCTCCATGCCGCCGCGGATATGGGCGATGGCATAGACGATACCGCGATCGAGCAGGCTCAGTCGCATCGAGCTGAAGCCGGCGTCCATGCTGCTGCCGTAGGAGCCGTAGGCATAGAGGAGTAGCGGATTGTGCCCATCCTTCTCAGTGCCCTTGCGATAGACGATCGATACCGGCACGCGTACCCCGTCCCTGGCGGGCGCGTATAGCCGCTCGCTCACGTAGTCGGCGGGATCGTAGCCGCCCAGCACCTCGTCCTGCTTGAGCAGCGTCTTCTCGCGAGTCCGCATGTTGTAATCGTACACCGAGCTCGGCGTCGTCAGCGACGAGTAGCGATAGCGCAGGACCTCGGTGTCGATTTCGGGGTTGCCGGTTGGATACGCCGCATAGGCCGGCTCACCGAAGTCGAGATAGTGCTCATCGCCGCCGGACCACGGACGTATCCGAATCTGCAGCAGCCCTTCCTCGCGCTCCACCGCGACCATGTAATCTCTGAATACATCGAACCCGAGGAGCAGCACGTCATCGCGATGCGGGATCACTTCCTCCCAATGCTCTTTCGTTGTGCGATCGACCGGCGTGCGCATCAGCCGGTTGTTCTCCGCATTCCAGTTCGTCGTGACATAGAAGTAGTCGCCGAAGTGGTCGATGCTGTACTCGTGGTCCGGCTCGCGCGCCATGAAGAGCGTGAAATCACCGTCCGGATCGTCGGCGTCCAGGTAGCGGTATTCGTTGCTCAACGTTTGCGAGGAGCCGATGATGATGTACTCGTCTGTCTTCGTCTTCGTCACGTAACACGAGAACTCGACGTCGTCCTCCTGGTAGACCAGCTCGTCGTCTGCGGGATCGGTGCCCAACACGTGCCGATAGATCTGGTAACGGCGAAGCGTGCCGGGATCCTGCCTGCCGTAGAACACCGTCCAGTTGTCGTTGGCCCAGGCGATGTTCGATGTCACACTGGGGATCTCGTCCTCCAGATACTCGCCGGTGTCGAGGTTCTTGAACCGGATGTTGTAGAACCGCCGGCCCACCGTGTCGTGTGCAAAGGCGATGATGTTCCCCTCCGAGCTCACCGCCGGGAAGCTCACAGAGGTGAACCCGTGCCCTTCCGCCAGCTCGTTCACGTCGACCAGGATCTCCTCCTCCGCTTCCAACGAGCCCTGCTTGCGGGCGTAGATCGGGTAGTCCTTCCCTTCCTCCATCCTCGTGTAGTAGTAGTAGCCGTCGCGGAAGTAGGGGACCGACAGATCCGTCTGCTTGATGCGTCCCACGATCTCCTCGAATAGCGCCTCTTGCAGCCCCTCGGTGTGGGCCATCATCGCCTCGGTATAGGCGTTCTCCGCCTCCAGGTAGGCGATCACCTCCGGATTTTCCCGTTCCCTCAGCCAGTAGTAGTTGTCGGTACGAACATGGCCGTGCATCTCGAGCTGGTGCGGGACCACCTTCGCCACCGGCGGCGTGATCTCCGCCTGCTGCGCCGTTGCCGGAGCGGTCGCGACCGTGCCGAGACACAGCGCGGCGGCGAAACCGCTGGCCGCCAGGGGCCCTAGCGTAGCTCGTCGTGATTGCCAGGCGCGCATGGCCCTGCCTCCTCGGTTGAGGTTCCCTCCATCCCGTCTCCAGGATGTGGTGATCTCTCTGATTGGTGACTTGAAGATAGGTGTCGGGCGAGGGGGCAACAATCGCCTTTGAGCGCGGGACCGTCGGGCAGCGCAACCGCTCAGCAGGGGGTGGCGCGCGCGGACAGGAGAGACTATTGAAACGGCATTCGCGGTCGAGGAGAGTGGCGAGCAACGAAGTCGCCGGCGCCTGCTAAGGGGGACCGATGAAGCTCAGCAAGCTTGTCATCATTGGACTTCTGGCGTTCGGGTCCGCGGGCACCGTCCCGGCCCAGACGCCGGAGAGTTGCACTTCCGCGGTCATCAGCCCCAGGGCATCGGTCGAGGCAGTCCCCGTGCTTTGGAAGAACCGTGACACGGGCACCCTGTCGAACAAGGTCGTGTTCGTCGAGGACGCCCCTTACAGCTATCTCGCGCTGGTGAACGCCGAGGTGCCGAGCGGCCGCCACACGTTCGCGGGCTTGAACTCGGCGGGCTTCGGCATCATGAACACCGTTGCGTACAACCTGCCCAGGCACCCCGGCGAGATGGAAGACCTGGAAGGCATCGTGATGGCTGACGCGTTGCGGAGCTGTCGAACCGTGGCTGACTTCGAGCGCTACCTCGAGGCGAACCTGGGCCCGGGCCTGGGCGCCTGGGCCAACTTCGGCGTGATCGATGCCGAGGGTAGAGCCCTCCTATTCGAGGTCCACAATCACGGGTACGAGAAGCATGACGCAGCAGTGGCCGACGCCGGCTATCTGGTCAACACCAACTTCGCGCTCAGCGGCGCGGAGAATGAGGGCGCGGGATACCTGCGCTTCGAGCGCGCCAACCGCCTGTTCGACCAGTTTCCACCCGCTGCGGTCGACCACATGACCGTCTTGACGCGCTTTACCCGCGACCTCGGCCACGTACTTCTGGAGCAACCGACTCTCGAGCAGGCGCACGCAACGGGCCAGGAGCGAGACCTGTGGGTCTTCAGCCGGGACTGTATCAACCGACCCTCAACGGCGGCGGCCGTCGTCATCGTCGGCAAGGATCCCTCCGACCCGAACTCGCTGGCGACGATGTGGGTGATCCCGGGCGAGCCGGTGACCGCCGTCGCCGTGCCGCTCTGGGTGGAGGCCGGGGGCAGCCCGGCGCCGCTTTGGGACGGTGATGAGGCACCGCTGTGGCGCGAGTCGCTACGAATAAAGGACTTGATTCGCCC
>JASFTY010000503.1:0-3214 GCA_050050535.1 Gemmatimonadales bacterium
GTGGGCGTTCACCCCTTCCGGCCTCTCCGTGCAGAGAAGCACCTCCGAGCGTTTCGGCGTTCATCGATGGGTTACGCACCGCCACGGCCTAGCAGGGCTCCGCGGTGCAGGTCGTGCTTCTCCATCAACCGGTAGATCGTCGTCCGGTCGATCCCGGCGATACGCGCCGCTTTCGACATGTTGCCGTTGGCGCGGCCGACGACCCACGACAGGTACCGCTTCTCGAACTCGGCGGTCACGCGGTCCCGAGCCGCGTGGTACGGCTCATCCATCCACTCGAAGCTGAACGGCGTGACGCCCTCCGTAGGCTTGACGTCCTGGATCGAGGGTATGTCCTCGGGCCCGATCTCGGCGTCGGGGTCGAGGAAGACGACCGCGTGCTCGACCGCGTTCTGCAGCTCGCGCACGTTGCCTGGCCAAGGCCGCGCCTGCAGTGCACGGGCGGCGGCCGGTGAGAGCTTGGGCGGCGGCGCGCCCCGATCGCGGTGCCGCTTCCAGTAGTGCAGCAGGAAATGCTCGGCCAGGATCGGGATGTCCTCCGGCCGCTCGCGGAGCGCCGGGACGCGGATCGGGACGACGCGCAACCTGAAATGGAGATCCTGCCTGAGGTCGCCGGACTCGACGGCCTCATCCGGATCGCGGTTGGTCGCCGCGATCAAGCGGACGTCGACGACGGCGTCGGTCTTGGTGCTCCCCACGCGGCGCACGACGCCGTCCTGGATGACCCGCAGCAGCTTGGCCTGTATCGCCTGCGACATCTCGGTGATCTCGTCCAGGAACATCGTGCCGCCGTCGGCGACCTCCAGTAGGCCGGGCTTGTCGCGCACCGCGCCGGTGAACGAGCCCTTGCAGTGCCCGAACATCTCGGACTCCAGCAGCGTCTCGGGCAGGGCGGCGCAGTTGAGCGGCACCATCATCTTCCGGGACCGCCGGCTGTGGTAGTGGATGAACTGGGCGATCAGCTCCTTGCCGCTGCCGCTCTCGCCGGTGATGAAGACCGAGGCGTCCGTCGGCGCGACCTTGCGGGCCACGTCGACGATCCTGCGGAAGGCCGGGGAAACGCCCAGCACCCTGATCTTCTCGCTGTTGCCGTGCTGGTCGTCCAGGCTCCGCTGGATCTCCTGCGTCTCGCGAGCGCCGAGCACCACGTGGGACGCCCGGCCGATCAGCACCTGGAGCTGCGAGGCGGAAAACGGTTTGGGCAGATAGTCCCAGGCGCCGGCCTTGAGCGCCTCCATGCTCGAGTCGACGCTCGGCTTGCCCGTGATGACTATCGGGATGAGATCCGGGTTCGCCTCAACCCCGGCGCTCAAGAGATCCATCCCCGAGACTTCCGTCATGTAGAGGTCGATCAGCGCGACGTCGAAGCGCCGGCGCCGCAGGAGGTCCAGCGCCTCCTGCCCTCGGCCCGCTACGGTCACGTCGTGGCCCTGGAGCTCGAGGATGCTGGCGCAGCTCTCACGCAGCGTGTGATCGTCGTCGATGACGACGATTCTGAGGTGTGCGGCTGCTTCGCCGTGGAGCGCGGGGTCGGCGGGCTGGGTGCCGTCGCCCGGAGCCCTTGCTCTCAGGTCTCCGTCGACTCGTTTGCCGGACAGGGTGCTGGGCATCGGGGGAGCCTCCGATCGCTCTGCTGTTCACCGCGTCACCGTGGCGGGCAAGCGACGGGTGGAGAGTTTTCGTGTCGGCCGCACCACGTTGCATGGATCAGGCCGAAAACTCTTGCGGTGAAACAGACCCCGAGTCCTACCCGGGGCCGGCGGGACCGGCAGAATACAACGCGGTGTCGCGCCTGTCAAGCAGATGTTACCTGAGACGATTGCGCACCCGCCGTTCGGAAACCGTGGGAACGGCGCTACAGGTGGAAAGGAGGCCCGATTCCGGCTGTGGCGCTGCCGCAGCACCGGCCCCGGAGTTTGGGCGCGCGGGGCGTCTGCCGGGCCGGGCATCGTGATACGATTACTGGGCAAAGGGGCGCCCCAGCGTGGCGGCGGGGCGGGTCGGGGGTGCGGTATCGGTATTGCTACAGGGTTTCCCGCATGCGTGGGCCCCGAGGGGGCCGCACTTGTCCTGCAACGGTACCGATTTTGGCCAGCACATGGATTCCGGCCGCGACAGGTCGCAAAACGTTCCCGCCCCTTCTGAGCTCCGCCCGGTTGACCCGGTAGGTTCGCAGGCTCGCGAGCCTGCTCTGGGGGTCGACTACCGCCTGGAGCCGCATCTCCCGCAGGACGGGATAGATCCACGTCGCTATCTGCTGGCGGTCTGGCGCCACAAGTGGCTCGTGATGCTCGTGACTTTCCTGGGGACGGCAGCGGGGGTGGGAGGGACGCGCTTCATCGAGCCGCAGTACGAGGCTGAGGCCACCCTGTGGATCGAGACGGTCCGTGGGACGGATGCTCGCCAAGGCCCCATCCAGTCGTCCGAACTTCTCAGATCATCGGGTTGGGTCGATCTGCTGCACTCGTATGTCGTGCTGGACCAGGTCGTCCGCGACATGCAGCTGTACCTCCAAGTGGAGTCGGCGGCCGACTCGGCAGCCTTCGCCGGCTTCGCCGTCGTCGACCGCCCGGTCCCCGGCAGCTATCGCTTGCAGGTGTCCAACCGCGGTGACGTGGTTGACCTGTACGCTGAAGGTGGGCGCCTGGTCGAGACGGTCCCGGCAGGCGATTCAGTCGGATTGCCATCAGGCTTCACCTGGGCGCCGCCGCGCCACGCACTGCGGCCCGGTGCTGTGATCGAGTTTGAGGTGGCGAATCCTCGGGAAGTTGCGAACTCCGTGGCCGGCGCGATGAGGACCCGGCTGAACCCGAACGGGAACTTCTTCCATGTCGGATTCAGAGGCACCGATCCGGAGGAGACCGCGGCGATTCTGAATGAGATCACCGGTCGATACGTGGAGGTGGCCGCCGAGTTGAAGGCTGCCAAGCTCGAGGAGTACAGGGAGAAGCTGAACGACCAGCTCGGCTACGCATGGCAGAATCTGGAACAGGCCGAGGCCGCGCTCGAGAACTTCCGGGTACAGACGATCACGCTGCCTTCGGAGCCGGCATCGCCCGTGGCCCCTGGTTTGGAGCTCACTCGTGATCCTGCCTTTGCCAACTTCTTCGAGCTCAAGGTTGATGAGGACCAGCTCCGCCGAGACAGAGAAGATCTGGAGCGGGTGTTGGCCGGTGCTGCCGACGGCCGTGTCTCGATAGATGCGCTGGAGGTC
>JASFTY010000504.1:0-3200 GCA_050050535.1 Gemmatimonadales bacterium
GGGCCCGCGCTCCGGAGGATCGGAGCTGCGGGCCCGCTTTTGTGACACAGACCACTACTGCAAAGCGCACGACTTCAAGGCATTTTGACGGGCGGTCGCGCGTTTTGCCCGAATCGTGCGGCCGGTTTTCTGCAAACATATGTCGTCGGGCGCCCGGTGGCCGGCTAGCTAACCTGCCTGACAGCAACAGGATACACGGCCCGCCCCGCCGCCGCGCCCCCCGCCGCGCCACGCTGGCACGGCTGCTGCTCGTACAATAGGACCGCAAGCCTCGACGGCTGAGACACCCATCCCGCCCGGGTGCCTGAAAAATCCCCCCGAGAACCCTGTTTCTGATTCTTGATCAGCAATCGCACAATTTCGTCGATAGAGTTCACACTGGACCGCCCGACCGTCTGGCTTTCCGCTTGTACCCACGTTTACCTACCCGGCAGTTCCCATCGTCCCCACAGCGATTAGGATACCCTTCAGCCTCGCGGTCGGGCGGCTCCAGCCGAGCCGCCCTTTTTCTTGTGTGCGCCGGGCACGGCGCGCGGCGCCGGGAACGCTCTGACGTAGCGCCTTCAGGCCTCCGAAGCTCCTCTTAATTGATCAACCGCCTTGCGGGCGGCACCCAATCGGCTGAGGGCCTCCAGCCAGAAGACACCAAGAAGCAGACCGTAGATGGTCGGCAACTGTTTGCCGAGGAAGTACGCAATCAGCAGGAGAATGCCGGCGGCGAGCCCGACGAGGCGGCGCACTCGTATGCCGCGCGCGATGGCCGCCGCGGCGCGGCCGCGGGTCCCTGGCAGACCGCCCTGGCGCAACTGATTCAGGTCGGACATGACGAGATGCGATCCGGTGAACAGCAGTATCAGAGCGATGCCCGCGCCCAACGTGACGTAGCGCGGTAGCAGTCTCGAGAAGAAGCCCACCGATTCCGCCTCCTCAGCGGCCGGCTCTCTTTCTCCCTCCAGCGCCGCTCCAGCCGGTTCCTCATCCTCGGCTGGCTCGGCCACTTCCTCGGGCGGCGTTGGGGGCATCTCTTCGCCGGCCGGTTCCGCGGTATCCTGGGCAGCCGGTGAGGAGGTCAAAGCTCGCTCGTCGGAGTCCGGGGAAGGGGCGGGCGCTGCGGCAGAGTCGACGTCCTGTGGTGGCGGCGCAGCCCTCTCCGGATGACGGAGTAGGAAGGCGAGGGCGGCGGACGGCGGGCGCCCCTGGCGGGCCCACTCGACCTGGGCTTCCAGGTAGGCTCCGTCGTCCGGGCGCCGCTCGATGAACCGGTGGAAGTCCGCCGCCGCCTCGTCCTCCTTGCCCTGAAGCAGCAAGGCGAGCCCGCGATTGAGGCGCGCCTCGCCGTCGCGCGCGGCCAGCTTGAATGCATCGTCGCAGTCGGCGATGGCGCCGTCCAGGTCGCCCTGGAGTCGGCGGACGATGCTGCGGCCGGTGTAGTAAGCGTGGGTCGGCCTCAGCTGGAGCAGTGGGTCCCAGGCCTCTTCGGTCAGCGAGCCCTTGGTCTCGAAGGCGTTCTCGTAGGCAGCCAGCGCACTGTCGAGCTGGCCCAACTCCAACCAGGCTTCGGCCCGGCAGCCGAAGGCCTGAGCCCAAGTCGGATCCGATGCGATGGCGGCGTCGCATTCGTCCATCGCGTCCGCGGCTCGGCCTGTGGCCAGCCATACCTTGGCGCGGGCGCAGTGACCGAACGCGAGGTCGGGTCTTACCGCCATGGCGGCGTCGATGTCGGCGAGCGCCCCGTCCACATCACCCAGCTGCAGGCGCGCCAATCCACGCGCCACGTAGGCGTCGGCGTTCTCCGGATCCTTCTCTATAACGCGACCGAAGAGATCGGCCGCGCGGGCGTACTCGGCACGACCGTACAGGTTCGCGGCACGCTTCTCCAGCTTCATCTCGAACGCGAACCAGAAGACGGCGTAGATCACGACGCCTAGCACCAGCACCGTCAGACATCCTGTCCTGCTCCTGAACACCGCTCACTCTCCTTGCGTCAGTTCCAGGCGCGCTTGCTTTTCGTCAGCTGGCGCTGCCCCAGCTCGCCCAACAGATAGACCCCGGCTCCAACGAGGCCCCAAAACCACGGCGAGACGATCTTGGTGAATGCGCCGTAGGCGATCGCCACGAGCGATACAGGATTGATGAGGCCCGTCGCCAGGACCACGGCGCCGTAGACCACACTACCGACGATCAGATTCCATAGCTGGTCCAGCAGCCGGCCGTAGGTCGGCAGCAACCGGGTCTTGGGGCCGAACATCATCCCGGTGAGGTCGACGTCGCGCCTGGCGTTCCGGCTGTTCAGCGCCAGCAAGACGTCCATCGCGACGGCGCCGAGTATCGCTGTCGTCACAACATGAGCGACCGTGCTCAGGAACTGAGTGCTCACGTAGTCGCGTACCGCGAGCGCCAGCGCGAGTAGTACGGACTTCGCCGCGACGACCCGCAGCGCCTCGGGCTGCCACAGCGAGTGTCGCGGCCGGTAGACCAGCGAAGCGACCGTCGAGTCGAAGACCCAGGTCAGCCTGCAGAATTGCCGGAACGACCCTTCATCGTCATCGGCCGGCAGCCGCACCATGAAGGCCAGATCGAGTTCGCCGGCTTCTCCACCCTCGGGGTCGCGCAACAGCACGGCGTAGCGGCGCTCCCAATCGCGCCGACCGCCGACTGCCTGGTCGGCTATCGTAGTCACGCCCAAATGGCTCTGCTGGTCGTCGCGAAAGACCAGGTGTATTCCCTTCGTCCGCGCGTCCTGTGCCTCGATCCATTCGTTCGCGAAGTGGCGGTAGGCTTTGAAGACCGCTCGATCGTCGGCATCGCCTTCTTCGGCGATCGCGATTTCGCCCAACGCCGTTCGATGAGGATTGATGTTGATCTGTAGCTGGACGCGCTGAGAATCGACCTCCCCGGCGAAGTAGTACAGCTCCCCGGGGAATACGCGCCCGCGTTGGCTGATGAAGAGACCGGGAGCGTCCAGCTCCTTGAACGGGCCCAGGTCGGCCCGGATCCCGAAGCGCAGCCGGGTCGGCTTCACCGCGTACGCGGCCGATAGCTCCGGGAGCCGCGGACGGATCGCGCGACTGTACCAATCCTGCCGGTCGATGAACTCGACCACCTCGGGGATCGAGCCGTCATACACCATCGACGGGACATCCTGCAGCACGGGCCAGCGCTGATGGGGCATATCCTCATCGGGGATGCGGATCTCGACC
>JASFTY010000505.1:0-3189 GCA_050050535.1 Gemmatimonadales bacterium
GCCGACCAGATAGTCGGCGAACTCAGAACCCAATTCGTCCGCGTCAATCGCCCCCTCCGGCCGGTACCAGCGGGCGATCCAGTTGATCGCACCCAGGATCGCGAACACGGCGATCTTCGGATCGACCTCCTGGAACTCACCATCCCGGGTCCCTTCCAGGACGAGGTCGCGCAACACCCGCTCGTAGCGGTCGCGTGCCGCAATGATCTCGGCCCGACGCTCCGGCGAAAGCGCCGGTACCTCAAAGGCGAGCGGCGACCCCTCGAGCGTCTCCGTCATGACCCGCACGTGCTCACGGATCAGATAAGCGAGCTTCTCGCTGGCACGCTCGTACGACGCCTCCGCCTCCTCGATCATCCGCGCGATCTCGCCCAGCGATTCGCGGTGACACTCGTAGAGTATCGATTCCTTGTCAGGAAAATAGTGATACAGCGCCGTCTTCCGGACACCGAGGCGCTCGGCGATGTCATCAAGCGTCGTGGTGTGGTAGCCGTTTTCGCTGAAGGCCCGCAGCGCCGCATGGAGTATCTCTGCCCGACGCCGACGCCGCTTCTCGCGGACGTGCGGAGAAGGAGTGTTCGGCGCGCGGCCGTGGGCCATCGGCAGACTCCTCTCGGGGCTGGCTTGAACGGTCGTTCAAAAACTGAACCTCGGGTCTGATAATGTCAAGAAGCCCTTCCTTAACCCGGCGGCCCACGCGCGCCGCTGCCGGCCCAACCTGCCGTTCGGTTGCCTCTGCCCGGCCGCAGCCGCAGATTCCTACAGCCGTAAGTGCGTGCGGGCACCGGAGCCACCCACCCGAAGCGGCGACCATGGAGACCCCAAGGACAGGCTTGGATCTAGGGACCACCTTCGCGCACCGCTACGAGGTGCTGGAGCAGTTAGGTCGAGGCGGTATGGGGGAGGTCTATCGCGCGTTGGACACGGAGATCGGCGAAGAGGTTGCCCTCAAGCTTCTCCGCCCCGAGATCACGGTCGACCCCAAGCTCGTCGAGCGGTTCCGCAACGAACTGAGACTCGCCCGCCGCATCTCGCATCCGAACGTCTGTCGCGTCTATCACATCGGCGAGCACGACGGGGCTTACTACATCACCATGGAGTTGGTGGCGGGCGAGGACCTATTGAGCTTGGTCCGGAGGTGCGGGCCGCTCGATCCGGCGCAGTTGATCCCCGTGGCCAGACAGGTGTGTGCAGGGCTGGCCGAAGCGCACCGGTTGGACGTCATCCACCGCGACCTGAAGCCGCAGAACGTGATGATCGACCGCCACGGGAAGGTGCAGGTCATGGACTTCGGCATCGCGCGGCACGCCGGCTCCTCCGGCATGACCGAAACGGGAGTGGTCGTCGGGACGCCGGAGTACATGTCGCCGGAGCAGATCGAGGGGACCGGTGTCGACGCGCGATCGGACATCTACTCGCTGGGCGCCATCCTGTTCGAGCTGGTCACGGGTCGGCCACCGTTCCAAGGCCCCACCGCCCTCGCCATCGCGGTGAAGCACCAGACTACACCGGCCCCCGACCCGCGGGCACTCAACGCTCAGGTTCCCGATGAGATCGGTCGGTTGATCTCGAAGTGTCTCGAGAAGGACAAGCAGGAGAGATACCAGAGCACCACAGCACTGCTCGTCGAGCTCGAGCGACTGGAGCGTTTGGTGGGAACCTCCGCCGGCGGAGCCCCCGCGGCACCTCAGACCGCCGCCGGCCCACCTCCCACGGAGGAGGAGGGGCTGCTGTTCGTCGCACGCGAGCAGGAGTTGGCGGGACTGGAGACGTTTCTCGAGCAGGCGATGGCAGGGCACGGCCGCGTCGCGTTCGTGATCGGCGAAGCCGGGAGCGGCAAGACGGCGCTGATCGACGCCTTCGTGCGCCGCGCCGAGTCGGCCCACGCCGACCTGGTGGTGGCCTCGGGGAAGTGCGACGCCCACACCGGCACGGGTGATCCGTACATGCCCTTCCGTGAGATCATGGCGGTCTTGACCGGCGACGTCGACGTCTTGCGGGCTGCCGGTGCATTGGCTGAGGAACGCGCGCACCGTCTTCGCGACGTGGTCCCGTACACCGCGCGGTCCATACTGGATTTCGGATCCGACCTGGTCGGCACCCTGCTGTCGGGCACAGGCCTTCTCGAACGCGCCTCGGCTGCAGCTCCGTCAGAAGCAAGCTGGATCGAGAACCTGAAGACGCTCGTGGAGCGGAAGAAGACCGTACCAGCCGACTCAACGCTCCAACAGAGCAGCCTACTCGAGCAGGCCACCCGGGTCTTGCGGAGCGTGGCACGGGCCCGCCCACTGCTGCTCGTCGTTGACGACATTCAGTGGGCGGACACGGGCTCGATCAACATGCTGTTCCACCTCGGGCGGCGGATCGCGGGCAGCCGCATCCTGTTCATCGGGGCCTATCGGCCGAGCGAGGTGGCGCTGGGTCGACAGGGCGAGCGGCATCCTCTGGAGTCTCTGGTGAACGAGCTGCGACGCGACTTCGGTGATCTACTGATCGACCTCGATCGCCCGGAGGAGCGGAGCTTCGTGGACGCCCTACTCGACAGCCGGCCGAACCGGATCAGCGAGGACTTCCGTGATACGTTCTTCCAGCACACTCGAGGCCACCCGCTGTTCACGATCGAGCTGTTGCGAAGCATGCAGGAGCGGGGCTGGCTAGTTCGCAACGAGGCAGGTGAGTTGATCGAGACCTCGGATATCGATTGGGAGACCGTGCCCGCGCGTGTCGACGCTGTAGTCGAGGAGCGCGTAGGGAGATTGCCGAGCCAGCTGCGGGACATAGCGAGATTGGCCAGTGTCGAGGGCGAGGATTTCACGGCCGAAGTCGCCGCTCGAGTACACAGTTTGGATGCTCGCGAGCTGGTGCGCCTCCTGAGTACCGAGCTGGAGAAGCGGCATCACCTGATTCGCGCGAAAGGCATATCGCGAGTGAACGGCACGCGTCTGTCGCACTACGCGTTTCAGCACATCCTGTTCCAAAGACATCTCTACTGCGAACTGGACGATGTCGAGCGGGCCTTCTTGCACGAAGCGGTCGGGACAGCACTCGAAGAGCTGTACGGCGATCGAGTCGACGCCATCGCCGTGCACCTGGCAAGACACTTTCGCGAAGCGGGCGCGACGGAGAAGGCGGTAGACTACCTCCATCGGGCGGGACAGCAGGCCGTCCGTGTATCTGCCAACGAAGAAG
>JASFTY010000506.1:0-3184 GCA_050050535.1 Gemmatimonadales bacterium
ACATTGGGCGGCTCGTATCGAGCGCCTCGATCAGGGATCCTGGCACCAGAAGAACCCGAGTTGGGCTCTATCGCAAGACACCGCCGCCTCGTACTGGCCGTTTACACGATCGTGCTGCTCGGGTTGACGCTCGCACCGCTGCCCGGCTCCCGAGACGTGATCGAGGTCCTCCCCTTACTCGAGCGGGTCGCCGCGGTCCTCGACAAGATCGTGCACGCCGTGCTGTTCGGTGGCCTCGTGCTTGTCGTGTTCTGGAATCTCGGGTGGAGCGATCGGCCGGGAGTGGTGCTGCGGGTCATCGGGCTGGCACTGGCGGGCGCGGCGCTGGTCGAGCTGCTCCAGAGTCCGCTCCCCTATCGTCACGGGGACTTCCTGGACTTCGCTGCCGGCGGCGCAGGTGCCGTTGCGGTCGCCGTCGTCGTCGTCGCGCTGCTACGCAGACGGTCCCGCCGGGCCCCGCCGGCGGCCGCCTAGCCTAACCGCGCGGCTGGCTCCGAGCTTCGCCTCCGCCTTCCCCCTACGAACGCGGCTTCTCCTTCGACTCGCCCGTCTTGCGGCCCCGCCAACCGCGCTTCATGTCCGAGGGCTTGGCGCTCTCGGTCACCTGACCCATGAGCTCGTTGATCTCCTTCTCGATCTCGTGGATCCGCAGCTGGCCGACCGCCAGGTTGACGCCGCCGCTGCTCACACCCTGACAGACCGTGTGGAACTCGCGGATCTTCTTCAAGAGGACGTTCACCCAGTGGCGGAACAGGTGGTCCTGGCGACGCTCGTCGAGCCCTGAGGGCGGCCCTTCGGCGGCGGTCACCTTGCCGGCGGTGAGGGCGCCGCGCGCCAGCAGGAGCGCCAGAAGGAGTCCGATAACCACGCGCACCAAAGTGTCGTCGACGAGGGCGAGCACGACGCCTAGGGCCAGGACTTCGAGCACGATCAACGGGCCGCGCAGATTATCATCCATTGACTCTCTCCCTTCATGTCGGGCGGGACGAAGAGCCTCGACGTTCGTCTCTGTGGCTTTGGTACCGGGGGTTCCAATATAGTCTGCCGCCGGGCGGCGGGCCACCGGCGCCGGCCTCAGGCGCGGCAAGGTCCCGCAGCCAAGCTGACGCGTGGCAGGCCGTTGGTTCGGTCAGGCTGACCGAACAGCGGGTGGGGCCGGGTAGTGATGCCGAGGAATGACAACGGGTTACGAGCGCGGGTCGTGGCACCGAACCTGCAATAGTGCCGGGTGCGGGAACACCTCAGTCCCTGTGTCCAGTGCCTCCCGCGGGCGTGGGTGGAGTGAAAACGTGAATCTGGGGATCGAATTGGAACGTGAGGTCTCGCCCGCCATATACCTCTGGGACCGCAAGTCGGAGTTTCCCGCCCTGGCAGACAGCGATGCGGTACAGGCAGCGATCGAGACGGGGGTCGCGCTCGAGCAGCTGGAGTTCGGTCGCGCCCGCGCGTCCTGGCGGCGCGTCGTGCGGTCGGCACGCGAGGCCGGCCGGGCGGCGCGGAGCGAGGGCGTGACACCGCGCCGGCTGATCGCCGACATCGATCGGATTCGGCTGGCGATGGAGGACGTCCTGTTCGACGGGCGGCTGCCGCCGGACCTGGCGGCGGCGGGCGCGCGCTGTATGGCGAAGATGTGTGCCCGGGTCCTCGATCACGCGCTCCGCACGTACTGGCAGAGCGAGCTCGCGGCCGGCCGCGCCTGACGCGCCGGGCACCGCCCGCACCGCACCGCACCGCACCACTCCTGAATACTTGCCCCCCGCCACGGGGCTGACATCTTTCATGACACGGGACGCGCACCATCGGATGACCTGGAGGTCTCGATGCGGGTAAATGCTCTCAGGGCCGTTCGGGCGGTTGGGTTCCTCGTCCTCGGGGTCGGCCTGCTGGCCGGGTGTGGGAAACAGGTCCGGCGCATCGATCCTGAGACGACGACCGACCTGAGCGGGTTCTGGAACGACACGGATTCGCGGCTCGTCGCCGATGACATGATCGACGACGCGCTGACTCACCCGTGGATCGAACGCCACGTGACCGACTACGACGCGAAGCCGGTGGTCATCGTGGGGACGGTACGTAACCGGAGCATGGAGCACATAGCGACGGGCACGTTTGTCCGTGACCTGGAGCGTGCGTTCGTCAACTCGGGTCAGGTCCGCGTGGTCGCCAATCCGTGGGAGCGCGAGGAGCTGCGCGGCGAGCGTGCCGAGCAGCAGGACTGGGCGCGGCCGGAGACGCGGGCGCGGTTACGCGCCGAGACGGGCGCCGACTACATGCTGAACGGCGACATCGAGGTGATCGTCGACCGCGAGGGCGGCCGCGAGGTGAAGTTCTACCAGGTCGACCTGACGCTGACGCACATCGAGACGAACGAGCGCACCTGGGTCGGCCAGACGAAGATCAAGAAAGAGATCTCGCGCAGCGGCATCGGCTTCTGACCATGCGCTGCGCGTCGGCCCCGTTCATCGGGGGCCTCTTCATGCTGGCGGGCTGTGCGGGCCACGCCGGCACCATGTACGACGTACGATCGGCACTCCTGCAGGACGAGCTGGAGGAGGCGCGGGCGATCCTCGCCGACGCGGGGCGAGGAACGGATGACCTGCTGTTCGCGCTCGAAGACGGCCTGCTCCTCCACGTGGCCGGCGACCCCGAGCTCAGCAACTCGCGCTTCGAGTTCGCCGAGCGGCGCGTCGACGAGCTCTATACGAAGAGCATCACTCGGGCCGTCCTCTCACTCGTCAGCTCCGACCTGGTGCTCAAGTTCGAGCCGCGCGGCATAGAGAACTTCCTGGTCAACTACTACCGGGCGCTCAACTACCTGTTGCTCGATGAGCCGCAGGAGGCCTGGGTCGAGTGGCGCAAGCTGGCCTCGAAGCTGCAGTACAGCCGAGTCGAGGGTGACGCGGTCTACCTCGATCCGCCCTTCTTCAACTACCTGGTCGGGCTCGGGCTCGAGGCCGACGATCCGAACGACGCCTACATCTCGCTGCGCCTCGCCGAGGCCGCCTGCCGCCAGCAGGGCCGTAGGCCGCCCGCCGACCTGCTCGACGATCTGATGCGGCTGGCCGCCTATCTCGGGTTCGGCGACCAGCTCGAGGTCTACCGCGACCGCTACGGCGATCGGCCGGGCCGCGCCGACGGGTGGCTGCCCGACGGTTGGGGCGAAATCGTCGTGCTGGTCGAGGAG
>JASFTY010000507.1:0-3169 GCA_050050535.1 Gemmatimonadales bacterium
GACGCCGATCTCGAGGAGCTGCGACGGCGCTACGCGACCGAGATCGCCCACCTCGAGAGAGAGCTGGGCGTTCCGGAGGGCGAGGCCGCCGCGGCTGGCAGCGTGCCTGTGACGGGTGAGGTGACCTCACCCGGTCGCTCGTGGGTACCGGCAGCGGTCGGCTGGACGGCTGCGGGTATCGCATTCGCGGCCATCGCGTATCTTGCCATGTCCGCGGCGCTTCGCCCTCGGGCAGGTGACGACTCGATCACCGGCTCGATCCCGGGCCAGGGGTCGGGCGCGCCGATGGCCGTGCCGGTGGCCGATGTCGACATGGAGCGCTTGGCGGCGCTCGAGGACATCGTCGCCGACGACCCCCGGAACCTCGAGGCGCTGGTCGAGCTCGGCCATATGTATCTTCTACTGCAGCGCTACGACGAGCTGAATTTCGTGACTCAGGCGGCCCTGAGCATCGATCCGAACCATCCCGAGGCGCTCACCCATCTCGGCATGTTGCTGTTCTCCATGGGTCACCCGGAAGGCGTGATCCCGGCGTTCGATCAGGCGCTCGCCAGCGATCCGGACTTCGCCGAGGCGCTGCAGTTCAAGGGGATGGTCTCGTTCATGACGGGTGACTACGCGACCGCCGTGGAGGCTTGGGAACACTATGTCGAGGTCGTCCCACCGGACCAGGTAACGCCGCGCATTCGGTCGATGCTCGAGGCGGCGCGCGCCAATCTCGGCGGCGGTGTTCCCGAATAAGCTGAGACCGACTCACGAGGAGGTAGGGTGAACAGAGCGATCACGCTACTGGTGGCGAGCGGCGTCATTCTACTCCTACCCGAGCCTGCCTTCGCGCAGCGGTTCGGCGGCGACTTCGGTGGTGCCGGCGGCTTCTGGCTCGTATACGCCGATCTGGGGATCGATCCCGACCGCAGCTTCGGACGCGATGTGGGCGGCGTTGTGGCGCTGGGCGGCCGAGGCTTCCTGCAGACGGGGAGGGTGCGTCTCGGCGGCGGTGCCTTCGGCGGCGGATTCGTGGACGAGGGGACGAACTCCGGCGGCAACCGCGTGCAGGGTGGGTTCTCGGGCGGAGGCTTCACCGCCGAGTACCTCGTCGTGCAGCGGAACCTGGAGCTGGCGGTCGGCGGCATGGCCGGCGGTGGGGTCCTGACGATCGAGGAGATCGTCAGTGTGAGCGGTGAGGTCGAGGACCTGCGGCGTCGCCGGGAGTCGATGTTCCTCGGCTACCCGTGGCTACGCATCAGCTACAACCCGGCACCCCTCATCAACGTTGGCCTACAGCTCGGCTACATGGCGGGGACCCAGGAGGTCGGCGGCTTCGCCATCGGACTCGATATCATAGCCGGGCTCATCCCGTAGACCGTGGAGCGTAGATCTCCACCACTCACCGGATTACGGAACTTTCGGGTAGTTTCGGTGGTTTAACAGGGTGACGGGGCAGACGAGCCTAACGGCGCCGCGTAAGGTAGACTCACTTCCCTTTTCTCCCGGGCCTTGCGCGGATGTCCTGCCCCGTCCCTTCCTTTCGTAGGGCTCCTGACAAAGGTCCTCCCGGGGGCGGCGAATCCCCTGCCAGGTAGCGATCGTAGGCCTTCCAACGCCGCGGTCGCTATATTACCCTGAGGACGCGGGGTGACAACCCCGGCGGCTAGGCAATCGGGGAGGAGGGGACCGCATGGAACACGCAATTCGCCGCATCTTCATGTTCCTGCTCGGCGTCAGCCTCGGCTACTGCACCGGCTTCAGGGACGCGAACAACAACGAGCACATGATCTTCGTTCGCTTGATTCATCGCGTCCAGAACTTCGCCGAGCAGACCGTTGGCGACCGCGAGCGCGCCGTCGAGGAGGCGGCCGAGGAAGCCGGGCGCTAGCCCGACCCTCGAGCTCCTGACCGGACCTCGTCGCCCTATAGGGCCTCGAGCAAGGCAACGTGGCCCAGCCCGCCGGCCGCGCAGATGCTGATCAACGCCAACCCACCGCTCGTCCGGAGCTGCTTGACCGCCTGCGATACGATCCGTGCCCCGGTCGCGCCGAACGGGTGACCCAGCGCGACGCTGCCGCCGTTCGGGTTGATCCGGTCTTCCGGCACCCGGCCGAGATCTGCCTCGACGCCCGCCCGCTCCTTCACCCACCCCGGGCTGCTCAGTGCCTCGATCGTGCACAGCACCTGTGCGGCGAACGCCTCGTGGATCTCCCAGAGCGCGATGTCGCGGTAGCCGAGACCGCGCCGGGCCAGGAGGCGCGGAATCGCCAGCGCCGGCGCCATGAGCAGCCCGTCGCGCTCGATATCGACCGCCGCGACCTCCCAGTCCAGCAGCCGTGCGCGGTAGGGCGCCGCACCGAACCGCTCCAACCCACGCTCCGTCGCCACCCAGCAGGCCGCGGCGCCGTCGGTGAGCGGCGACGAGTTGCCGGCGCTGAGCGTCCCGTTCGCACGGTCGAAGACCGGCGGTAGCTTCGCCAGCCTCTCCAGCGAGGTGTCGGCGCGCGGGATGCCGTCGCGCGTGAATCCCGGGAAGGCGTCCGAGCCGATCACCAGATCGTCGAAGAAGCCACGCTCCCACGCCGTAACGGCGTGCTCGTGGCTCGCCAAGGCGAAACGGTCCTGGCTCTCCCTATCCAGCTGCCACTGCTTGGCGCTGATCTCCGCATGGTCTCCCATCGTCAGCCCCGACGTCCGTTCCTTCACGCTCGGCACACGCAACTTGACGTCACGCGGCCTTAGCCGGCCCAGCGCCTTCAACACGGCCGCAGGACCCTTGGCCTGAACGACGCGCCGGATCGTTCGGCTCATTCCACGGGTCAGTCCTACCTGTGTCAGGCTCATCGCCTCCGAGCCGCCGCACAGCGCGAGCTCGAGACGGCCGGCCCTCATCTGGGCCGCGGCGTGTGTGGCCGCCGCCAGGCTGGTGGCACACTGCTGGACGATGGTGAGGGCAGGTACGTGCGGCTCGAGGCCCGCGTCGAGCCAGACCTCGCGCGCGATGTGGCTGACAGCAAGCGACGGGACCACGGCCCCCCAGACGATGCAGTCCGGGACCATGCCCTCCCTGAGCTCGTTCTGCGCCGCCCGCACCACCGGGATCGAGAGTTCCACGGCGTCGAGGTGTGCCAGCGGCCCGTCGATCTTGGCGAAGGGCGTGCGTGGTCCGGAGCATAGATAC
>JASFTY010000508.1:0-3168 GCA_050050535.1 Gemmatimonadales bacterium
CGCGGGATCGGGAAGTGGCGCTCCGGACATCGTTGGGCGCTACTCGGGGCCGCCTGGTTCGGCAGCTGCTGGTCGAGAGCACGACCCTGGCCGCGCTCGGAGGAGTCGCCGGGTTGCTGCTCTCCGTCATCGCGCTCGATGCGCTCATCACTATGGGTCCCCAGCTGCCGCGTCTCGACGAAGTTGGCCTGGACGGTAGAGTCCTGGCGTTCACCGCCCTGCTGACCGTCATCAGCGGCGTGCTCTTCGGTCTCGCTCCGCTGGTCCACGGAATCTCGTCCGATCTTGCGGGCGCTCTGCGGGGTGGGGCAGGCGCAGGGTCGCAAGGGAAGAGTTCGAAAGCGCTGCGCGGCGCGCTGGTGACCGCTGAGTTCGCCCTCGCGTTGCCGTTGCTCGTGAGTGCGGCGCTACTCTTCACGAGTCTGGAGCGGTTGCAGCGGGTCGATGTCGGCATCGATCCCGTCGGTGTTCTGGCGGCCAGGGCGTCGTTGCCGCCCAACAAGTATTCCGATACCGAGTCCGTGATACGGTTTTGGGTCAGTGCGCTGCCCGAACTCGCAGAGCTACCGGGTGTGGAGGCTGTGGGGATCAGCACCGGGATTCCACCCGAAGATCCGGGCATGACCAACAACTTCGATCTGCTGGACCGACCCGTGTCGCCGGGCAGCCCTCAGCCGGTGGTCCCCTGGTTACTCGTTTCCCCGGGGTTCTTCGACGCGCTGGGCGTTCGCCTGCTGAGGGGACGACTGCCCGACGAGACCGATGGGCGGGACGATCCGGATGTGGCGGCGGTGAGCGCCAGGTGGGCGGCCCGATTCTATCCCGGGGAAGAGGTCCTGGGCAGGCAGCTGTATTCAGGCGGCAACACGACGCGCCCGGTGACGGTGGTTGGCGTGGTGAGCAATGTGAAGTACGAGGGCCTGGCCGGCGCCGACGAGGGTGCGATCTACCAATCGTACACGCAGGGTACCTGGAACTCTCTGAACCTCCTCGTACGCAGCAGGGGGAATTCGGTAACCGCAGCGCAGTTGCGGAGCCGGCTTCAGGCGCTCGACCCGGATCTGGCGCTGGCGAACGTCCAAACGATGCGCGACAAGCTGGCCACTTCGGTCGCCCGGCCGCGATACTGGGCGACGCTGGTCGGCGTCTTCGCCGCGGTCGGCGTGGCGCTCGCCGCCGTAGGCATATACGGCGTCCTGTCGTACTTCGTCAGCCGGCAGCAGCGCGACATCGGGATCCGCATGGCGATGGGGGCGCAGCCGTCATCGGTGCGGCGCATGGTCATCGGTCGGGGAATGGTCCAGGCCGCTCTGGGGCTGGGTGCCGGTCTCGCCGGGGCGCTGCTGCTGACGCGCTGGCTGGAGGGCCTGCTGTTCGAGGTCTCGCCCACCGATCCGCTGACGCTAGCCTCCGTATCGCTTGTGCTACTCGGTGTAGCGTTGGCCGCCTGCTATTGGCCGGCACGGCGCGCGACGAGGGTCGACCCCGTTCGAGTGCTCACCGAGGAGTGAGGTCTTCCGCGCCCTCGAACCAGGCGAAGGTGCGGCGGATCGCCTCTTCGTACGAGGTCGTCACAACGTCCTTCAGAAGACCGCGGAACCGGGTCACATCGAGGATCGCCGGTCGCTCGTAGAGCGGCAGGACATCCTTGAAGGCCCGCAGCTCGCGGTTGAAGATGCCGGCCGCCGCGAGCATCCAGCGGCGCCCGCGCCGCAGCTTCAAGCGCGCGCTCGCGATGCGAGCCGCCAGCTCGAGGGTCGCACGCGGCGGCTGGACGCCCGAGCCGGGAACGTTCCAGGCCTGCCCGTACGCCTCAGCGCGCCTCGCCAGGTCACAGAGCAAGCGCCCGACGTCGGGGATGAAGATGAGGTCGCGCGGCGCGTCCGGGTCGCCCGGCCAGAGGGCGGATTTCCCGGCGTGTACGCTGCGCAGCGCGTCGTTCACCGGGCTGATCTCGGCGCCAGGGCCGAAGAAATCGGGGAGCCGGGCGACGCAGGCGCCGGCGGCCAGCATCACATCCTCCTGCTCCCTGCGCACACGGGCCGCCTGTGAGCCGGGCGCCAGCGCCCGATCCTCCGACATCGGGGCATCGTCGCCGGGGCCGTACGACCAGTAGCTCGTCACCAGCACCCCGCGCGCCGCACAGGCCGACATCGCGGCCGCGGTATGGCGAGCGATGGTCACGTGGTCGGGGAATCGCTCCAGGGGGAGGCCGACGCAATGAAAGATCAGGTCGCAACCCGCGGCGGCCTCGATCGCCGCCGCGCCGTCGTTCAGGTCGGCGGCGCGACGCTCCACATCGAGTTCGCCGAAGTCCCGCTCCAGGTTCTCGAGACTACGGGACACGGCCCGCACTGCTAACCCGCGCCGAGCCAGCTCCCGAACCAGCTCGCGCCCGGTGGCGCCCGTCGCGCCGAAGACCGCGGCTCGCTCGATGTCGACGCCCGCGCTCACGGTGACGCGCGGCCCGTCGCCCGCAGGCCCAGCTCGATGTCGCGCCGCGGCGGGTTCAGGTAGCGGGCCAGGAAGTCGTAGATCACCCGGCGGACCTCCCAGGCCTCGGGCACGTCGAGCCGGTCGAAGCTGTGGCCGCCCGGCAGGTCGTAGATCTCATACTCGAACTCCTTGCCCGCTGCCGTGAGCGCCTGGATCAGGTGCTCGACCTCGATCACGTTCACGTCTTCGTCGTGCACGTTGCCGTGGATGCGGACCGGGCGCGTCAGCTTCTCGACGTTCCAGACCGGCGAGCGGCGCTTGTACTCCTCGAGGTTCTCGCGCGGCGTCGCCCCTATGTGGTAGTCCGCCTCGTAGTAGGACTGGTAGCCCGGGCCCAGGTAGCCCATCCGCTGCACCAGGTCGGAGACCGGCACGCCGGCGAACCCGACGACGTACTTGTCCGGGTGATCGAACAGGCTGTGCAACGTGATAAGACCGCCGTGGCTCCAGCCGATCAGCCCGACCCGGTCCTCGTCGACGCGCGGGTGGTTCTCCACGACCCAGTCGCGGGCGGCCAGACAATCCTCGACCTCGCGGCCGCCGTAATCGATCGCCCGGTAGATGCCCCGGCCGTAGCCGGTCGAGCCGCGGTACTCCGGTGCCACGACGATGTAGCCCTGGGCGATCAGCTCCCTGACGATCCGGCTATGATAGGTCGTGAAGTCGGCGTGC
>JASFTY010000509.1:0-3168 GCA_050050535.1 Gemmatimonadales bacterium
TTGATGCCGGACAACTCTTCAGGGATCAGGTGACGACGGATGTCGACGGCGCCGACCCGTTCGTCTTTGGCCTTCACTTCCAGATGCCCGACGACGGAGACATCCAGGTGATATACCCGCGGGGGGTTGTTGTGGACGGTGAAGTAGTCGGGGTCGAGGGGATCGATGTGAGCAGCGGCCTCCACGGCGATCTAACGGTGAATTCGTTCGCGCTGTTCAGCGGAGATGATCCCGCTGGATATGTGTGGGTGGAGGAGCTATCCCTTTCAAACGCCTCCTGTGATACGCGCAGGCAGAGAGGCGATCCTGTGACCTTTGTGACGGCGGACGTACACGCAGTGCTGGGTAGCGGGCCGGGTGCGCCCCCTCATGCGTGGGTGGAGTTCCATCTGGTTGCAGGCGGAAGCGACATCACGGAAGGAGTAACCGCCATCACCGATGAGGACATCACGGGAATGACGGTGAAAGGCATGCTTGCAGGGGCGCGTGAGAGTCTGGAGTTGTCAGTCTGGTTCGACTATATCGTGCCGCTCCTAGAAACAGCGGATTACGTTTACGACCCTGACAACAACACCAACCAGGGATTCACGACAGACTTCACTGTCGCTACCGCCCCAGTTGAAACTGCCGGTCCACCGGCAGTCGCGTCCACCGAGCCGGTCACGGTTGTGTGTCGGTAGGCTGGGTCGATCTCAGCATCGAGCAAGGGCTTTAAGGGTGTAGGGAAATGAGCCAGAAGACGCTCGTAAAGAAGCTATCTGTGGCAACGGTGCTGGGCTCGACGCTCACCTTAGGGAGCGTCAGCTGCGGAGGCGACTCTACCGCACCAGGCGGGCGCGGGGTTACCGCCGTTATTACCGCGCCCGCCAGTGTGGGTCTAGGCTGTGACGGTTCAGTCGAGGTGAACTACTCCTCAACACAATCGACAGGCGCGATAACCAGCCGGGAGTGGAGGGACGATGAAGGCACGGTGCTCGGCTCAGCAGCGACTCTCGACAGGACCTTCAGTGAAACAGGAAGTGAGAGGACCCTGCTTCAAGTATGCGCCGAGGATGATGTGTGCGACGATGATTCACACACGGTTCAAGTGGATCCTCCCACCGGCTGCATCCCGGAAGCAATCATAACTGGTCCCGACCTGCTGCGCCTCTCCACCAACGGTTCTGTCACCGCCCGCTACTCGGGCAGCTTTTCCCAGTCTGCTGAAACCTTCGTCTGGTCGTTGGACGGGGACTCCATCGGCGAAGGCATACTCATAAACATCCCGTTCACAGCGGCGGGAGAATATGGCATCGGACTACTGATCGACGGTGATTTCGGCACGGACTCCGCCACGCACGACACCGAGGTCTTCCCGTATGTTTCTCCCCCTATCAACATGACCCGGGGCGATTTCAGCTTCACAGCTGGGAAGGAACCAAGCCCTAATGGGCTCTTCTTTGACGGCACGCATTGGTACGTTGGGGGGACTTATTGGGATTCTGTCTTTGTATATAATGCGGACGGCACTTACACAGGGACTTCCTGGTACCCTGGCCCCTGCAGTGGCATCGATGGCATCGACGGCGACAGCGAATACATCTATACCGTCTGCGGTTCGCAACGCGCTATGTACATAAACAGACACGACGGGACCTATGTTGACGAAATCGACCTATCTGGTGGGCCTCTCGAGGGATTCGGAGTGGCTTATACTGGGTCTAAATGGATTATTGGTGAGGGGCCTACTGATGGCGGTGATCAGCGGATTGCCTACATTTATGGCCCTGACAAAACGCTCGAGTCTACTTTGTACCTACATGCGAACGAGAGCCTAAATGACTTGGACTATGACCCAGCGACTGGCTGGCTAATAGTTTATGACGCTAAGGACTGGGGTAAGAAAGACTTGGTGAGGTTCTACGACTTCGTGACAATGCGGAACATTTTCAACTTCGAGTACGGGCCAGCCGGCTTGGATATGTCCAGGGTAGGCATCTGGATCGATGACAATAATCCCTTGAAGGTTTACATCGTTCACTTTGATGACGATACAGTGAAGGAGTGGAATATAGAGCAGTGAACCCAGCGGCTCAGGTCGACCAATTCCATAAACTCAAGCACGCTACGTCCATCTGCGAGACCTCGGTTTGACCCTATCCGCTTTCACTCACGCCTCCAAGCGCTGCTGAAGACCGAGGTGGAGACGAGTATAGCAGCGCACATCGTGGCCTGCTAGTAATCACGACCGGGACCGCTAGGGCACCGGCGGCCGCAGAACGAGCCGGTGCGCCGTGTTCGCCTGCACCGCCTCGCGGGTGAAGAGCAGCGGGAAGTAGCGCCCCTCGGCCCAGAGCGGCAGCAGGTCGCCGTAGTGCGGGCTCCCCGGCTGGCCCGACTGGCCGGGCGTGCTGGTGGCGACGGAGCGGTCCCAGTCGGCGAGGTCGATGACCTCGCGGAACGAGGCGCCGCCCCAGCGGCCGGCGACGTTGACCGTGGTGCCATCGCCGGGACGCTCGACGGCAGGGAGGTTGAAGGCGGGGATCCGTAGCGGGTGGGGGAACGCCATCTCGTTCATCGGGCCCCAGCGCCAGGCCGTCCAGTCGGTCCCCTGCTCCGCCTCGAGCCGGTCCACTGCCGCCGCCAGAGCCGCCTCGATAAGCGAATCGCGCAGGGCACCCGGGGTCGCATCGCGTAGCGCGCGAGCGTCGAGCGTATCGCGCCAGGCACGGTAGAGTGCCGCCGCCGGGCTCTCCCGGTCCATCTCTGCATCCCACTCCACCAGCAGCCGCCGCGCCCGCTCGGTGACTTCCGACGCGCCGGTCCAACCCTCGAGCGCGCGGCACGCGTTCGCCGCGGCAGCCGAGTAGACGTCGAGCTGCAGCCGCTGGAACTCCTCGACGGTGAAGTCGCGGCCCGCCGACAGCACGTCGACGATGCGACGATAGCGCTGCGGCGACGCCCAATCGAAGCCGAGTGGCGGCTGGTAGCCCTCGGGCATGATGTTGTGGTTCGCGGTGGCGATGAAGCCGCGGGCCGGGTTGTACTCGCGGGGCAACCGGTCGAGCGGCAGGAAGCCCTGCCACTCGTACGCGCCGGTACCGGGGACCGGTAGGCGCCCGTACCAGCCGTCCCGCACCGGTGTCAGGCCCGCCGCCTGCCAGCCGATGTTCCCGTCGACGTCGGCGT
>JASFTY010000510.1:0-3163 GCA_050050535.1 Gemmatimonadales bacterium
CTACGCGCTGGGTATACTCGGGGCTGGTCTCCGACTTGATGGTGTAGGTTTCGCCGAGGATCTGAACATCGACCATCCCCTTGTTCTGGCTCCCCTGATTCGTCATCGGGCGTCCTCCAGGAATTCGACTTCGCGGGCCAGTTTCTCCGCCTGTCGCAGGCCGTCAGCGAGCTGTTTGCGGAGCTTCTCGTTTTCGGCCCGCAGGCGCCCCAGCTCGCCGGCGGCATCCGACGCGTCGAGCTCGCCCACATTGCCGAGGTTGTCGAGGACCTCCTGAAGGCGGCGGCGCTCGGCCTCTGAAGCGGTGGCGCGTTCGCGCCAGACTTCGAGCTGGCGCAGCGCGCGCCGCACCGTGGCCTCGAGGGCGTCGAACTGTGGGAACTCGATAGTCTGCTTACGCTCCTCGGACTGCGACATTGAGCTTTTCCCCCAGGGCGGAGGTGATCTTACCGACAGCCTTGTCGACCTCTTCGTCAGTCAGGGTACGATCCGACGCCCGGAATCTCAAGCGCCAGGCCAGCGAGCGTGTGCCCGCGGGCAGATTCTCCCCCTCGTACACGTCGAATACCGACAGGCTCTCGAGGGTCGCCGGCCCGCTCTCGCGGATCACGGCACCGACGTCGGCGGCCGGGATAGTCGAGTCGACGACCAGGGCCAGGTCACGCTCCACGGCCGGGTGCACCGGGAGCGGCTGGTAGGTGACGCTGACCGTTGGAACGGGGAGGACCTCGAGCTCGAGCCCCCAGACGGCGCCGGCCCAACGTGGCGCGTCGACGCGTGCCGCCGGCAGCCGGCCGGCCCGGCCCAGCGTTCGACCTTCGGGCGTGACGACGGCGAGCGGCTCTTCCAGCTGCGCCGCACGGGCTCCGGGCTCGGCGGGGCGGACCTCGGCCCCGGGCGTCGCCAGCGCGGCGACTGTAGACACGATCGACTTGAGATCCCAGACGTCCCACTCAGCATCCTCAGCCGACCAGTGGGAAGGCGCTCGCTGGCCCGTCCAGGCGGCGGCGATCCTGATGCTCTCGGCCGGCAGAGGCCCATCGGCGAGGCCGAAGGCGGTGCCCAGCTCGAAGAGCCGGACGTTCTTGATACCGCGGGCGAAGTTGTGCTCGACGCGATGGATGAGACCAGTAAGCAGATCGGCTTGCAAGTGATCCTCGCGTTCCGAAAGCGGGTTGAGCAGCCGCACCGCGCCTTCACCTTCAGGAGCGAGAGAAGTTGTTTTCGCTTCCAAAAAGCCGAGGCCGATCATCGTCTCGCGCAGGCGCTGGAACGATTCGACGTAGTCGTCCTCTCGGACCCTCGTGGGCCTGAACCCTCGGATCTCGGCGGGGAACCTGTCGTAGCCGTAGCGCCGGGCCACCTCCTCGATCAGGTCGACCTCGCGCTCGACATCGGGCCGCCAGGTAGGGACCTCGACGTCGAGTTCTGCCCCAGCACCCTCATGCACCCGGAAGCCGATCGGCTCGAGACACTCTCTTATCGTGTCCGAGCCGAGCTCGACGCCCAGCAGATGACCGACGCGCGCCGGTCTCAGCTTGACGGAACCACGCGCCGGCGGCCTCGGGTTCACGTCGATGATCTCGTCTGCGAGCGCGCCGCCGGCCAGGGTGAGGATGAGCTCGATCAGGCGTTGGATGGCGCGTGGGAGCCCGTCCAGGTCTATGCCGCGCTGGAAGCGAAACGAGGCGTCGGTATCGAGGGCCAGCCCCTTGGCGGCGCGTCTGACTCGCCTGGGTTCGAAGTAGGCACACTCGAGGAACAGATCCCGTGTGCTCTCGGTGACCTCGGTGGCCTCGCCACCCATCACACCCGCCATCGCGGTGGGGACATCGGCATCCGCGATCACCAGCATCTCCGGATCCAGCACCCGATCCTTGCCGTCCAAGGTGCGAAGCCGCTCACCCTTACCTGCCCTGCGGATCACGACCGCCGGGCCCGCGAGCGTGGCCAGATCGAAGGCGTGCAACGGCTGGTTCAACTCGTGCAGCACGTAGTTCGTGGCATCGACCACGTTGTTGATCGGCTGCTGGCCAATCGCGCGCAACCGGTTACCGAGCCACTCGGGCGACGGGCCGACCGTGACGCCCCGGATAACCGCACCCATGTAGCGCGGGCACCCTTCCGGGTCCTCGATCCGCACCGTGACGCCGGCGGTGACGCCCTCGCTCTCCACCCGGGCAACGGAGCTCGGGCAGCGCACGTGGCCGGGGAAGTCGGGGAGCTGCAGGTCGGCCTGGCCGCCGGGTGCCAGCTCGCGGGCGACGCCCCAGTGGCCGAGCAAGTCTGGACGGTTCGGCGTCACGTCGACGTCGAGGCGATAGTCGTCGAGCTCCAGCGCCTCCAGCAGCGGCTGGCCGGCCTCGAACTTGCCGTGCAGCTGCATGATACCGGCGGCGTCGCGGCCGATACCCAGCTCACGCTCGGAGCAGAGCATCCCCTCGCTCGCTTGGCCACGCATCTTCCTCTTCTTGATCAGGATGCCGCCCGGCAACGTCTGGCCGGCGCCGACGTAGGGGTAGAAACCGCCCTCTACGACTACCGGCGCGCCGGTCACGACCTGGGCCTGCTCGCCACGGCCGACATCGACCTGGCAGATCACCAGCTTGTCGGCGTTCGGGTGTTCACTGATATTCAGGACCCGGCCGACGACCAGCTCGCTCAATCCCTCACCCAGCCAAACGATGTCATCCACCGGAACCGCGGTGTAGGTCAGCCGCTCAGCCAGCTCGGCGGGCGAGTCTTTGATCGTCGGTGCCAGCCGTTTCAACCAGTTATAGGAAACGTTCATCGCTCAGCGGGCCGTGAGTGCGGCGCCTTGGACTCAGGCGCGCTCGAACTGCTGGAGGAAGCGTACGTCGCTCTCGTACAGCAGTCGGATATCCGGAATCCTATAGCGCAGCATAGCGATCCGGCCGACTCCCATCCCGAAGGCGAACCCCGTATAGCGTTCAGAGTCATAGCCGACGTTGTCGAAGACCGCGGGATCCACCATCCCTGCCCCCATGATTTCCAGCCAGCCCGTCCCCTTGCAGGCGGAGCAGCCTCCACCGTGGCACAGCAAGCAAGAGACGTCGACTTCCGCCGACGGCTCGGTGAACGGGAAGAAGGAAGGCCGGAACCGCGTCGCGGTATCTTCGCCGAAGAACCTGTGCACGAAGTA
>JASFTY010000511.1:0-3160 GCA_050050535.1 Gemmatimonadales bacterium
GACCCCGACCTCGACGGCCCGCTCGAACGGCACCAGCTCCAGCGTGTCGAGCCGCGCCCGGGTCGCATCGGTCTGCGGCAGGTCGATGTGCGAGTCGACGTGCGTGTCACCGTGACCCGGATAATGCTTGGCCGTCGTCATCAGTCCGGCGGCGTGCGCGCCGCGTATGAATGCGGCGCCCAACCGCGCCACCAGCTCCGGGTCCTCGCCGAACGAGCGCGTGTTGATGATCGGGTTGTCCGGGTTGCTGTTCACATCCAGCACGGGCCCGAAGTTCAGGTGCACTCCGACGGCTCGTCCCTCGAGACCGGTTATCCTGCCCAGCTCGTAGGCGAAGCGCTCATCGCCGATGGCGCCGAACGCCATCAGCGGTGGGAACATCGTGCCGCCACCCAGCGGCAGCAGATACGGTAGCGCATAGATGCCGCCCAGCCTGGTGCCCGGCCCGTACTCGAAATCGGACGCGACGAGCAGCGGCACACGCGCCAGCCGCTGCAAGGCGTTCAGCTTCGCCACGAACTCGTGTGGCATCCCCACCGAGACCACTACGCCGCCCAGCCCCTCGTCGACGACCAGGCCGCTCAGCTCCTCGAACTCGGGGCTTCTCGTCGCCACGTAATCGCCCAGGGTCCAGACGACGATCAGCTGGCCCACTTTCTCGCGCAGCGTCAGCGACGCCAGCGTCTCGTCGACCCAGGCGCGGGCCTCGGCGTCCAGCGGAGCGGCTACGCCGGGTACGGAAAGTCCGAGGGGTCGAGCCGTCGGCCGGGGCCCGCAGGTCGCCAGCACGGCCAGCAGGGCGAAGCAGCCGGAGAGGGGGATCGATTTTCTCATTTGGCGTCGGTCGTGGGTCGGGCGTTGACGTGGTCCCTTTCGGGAGAAACGTTTAGCGTACGATCCTCGCGGCAAATAGACTGCCCGATGCTGAACCTTGCAACCTGGACCGCCGATGACGACACGACGAGTGCGGCTGGCCGCGATCTTCGCCCTGGGCCTGGCGGGATGCGCGCGGCCCGCTGCGGAGCAACCTAGCGTGCGCCCGGGAGTCGAAGCCCTGATGGCCGATTCCAGCCATCTGGTCGCCGGACGCAGCGTCGGCCTGATAACGAACCACACGGCGCTGACGCGCGATCAAACGCATGCCGTCGATCTATTGCGCAGTCAAGGCGTCGAGCTCGTGGCCCTGTTCGCGCCCGAGCACGGGATCCGCGGTACGGTGGCGGAGCCGGCCGCCGGCGGTACGGGCGACCAGACCGCCTGGGTCGAGAGCGGGGTGGACGAGGTCAGCGGCCTGCCGGTCCGCTCATTGTACGGCGAGACACTGAAGCCGACGCCCGGGATGCTGGCGGACATCGATGTGCTGCTGTTCGACATCCAGGACATCGGCGCCCGTTACTACACCTACGTCTCGACCATGGCGCTGGCCATGCAGGCCGCCGCCGAGAATGAAGTACCCTTCGTCGTCCTCGACCGGCCCAACCCCATTGGCGGCGACCTGGTCCAGGGCAACGTGCTGGAGCCCGAGCACTCTTCCTTCGTCGGACTCTACCCGGTCCCCATGCGGCACGGGATGACCGCGGGCGAGCTGGCCCGCATGATCAATGACCACTTCGAGGTCGGCGCCCAGCTACACGTCGTTCCAGCCACCGCCTGGACGCGGGACGCCTGGTTCGACCAGACCGCCCTGCCCTGGGTGAACCCGTCGCCCAACATGCCCTCGCTGGAGAGCGCCACGCACTACCCGGGCACCTGCCTGTTCGAGGGCACCAACCTGTCGGTAGGGCGCGGCACGCCCGTCGCCTTCCAGCAGATCGGCGCGCCGTGGCTGGACGGCGCCGCGCTGGCCGAGCGCCTGAACGCTTACGGCCTGGCTGGCGTGCGCTTCGAGGCGGTCACCTTCACCCCGGACAGCCCGCAGGACCGCAAGTACGACGGCGAGCCGGTGAACGGCGTTCGCCTCATCGCCACCGACAGAGACGTGTACGACCCGACGCGGGCCGCTGTCGCGGCGCTCATCGAGGCCCGGCGCCTCGCCGGCGAGCGCTGGGAATGGCGATCTGGACACTTCGACCGGCTGGCCGGCACGACGCGGCTGCGCGAGCGGATCGAGGCAGGCGCCGAGCTGGCCGACGTGACGAGCGACTGGACGGACCAGCTCGCCGCGTTCGAGCAGCTACGCGCCCGCTACCTCCTCTACCCGTAGTGGCAGGCAGCTCGCTCACTTGACTCTCACTTGACTGCCGCCTTTCAGCGTCGATCGGGAGGGGCAGCGCCGAAACACACCTCGGGCGACGCCGTCATCTGGGAGGTCATCATGCGAACGCTGCGCGATACGACCCTGGGCCGGGTCCTGATCCTGTTCGTCCTCGCCGCTTGGCTCGCCTCATGCACGACGTGGAAAGCCGCGAGGCAAAGCCCGGAGGCGGTCCTCGGGCGAGAGGAGCCACCGACCCGTATACGCGTGACACGCTCCGACAACAGCAAGTTGGAGCTGTACAATCCTTGGATCGCTAACGACACCCTCTTCGGCTACCGCGCTGAGCCTTCATCGCCCGCGTACAAGCTGCCGGAGATCGCCATCCCGGTGGAGGACGTGAAGAGGGTGGCCCTCAGGAAGGTCGATGTGGTGGGGACGGTTTTTATCGCAGCCGCTCTCGGCGTCACGTACCTGATCATCTCTGGCGGGCTGAAGGAGGAGCCGCGGCGGCCGGACACTACCTCCTGCCCGTTCGTCTACAGCTTCGATGGCACCGACTGGCGGCTCGACTCGGGTACGTTCGCCGGCGCCATCCTGCCGGGGCTGGCGCGGACGGATGTCGACAACCTCGAGTTCGCCCGTACGGCGCAGGGACGGCTGAGGCTGAAGCTCGCCAACGAGCTCGCCGAGACCGACTACGTCGACGCGATATCGGTACTGGCCGTCGACCACGCGCCGGGCCTGCAGGTCGCGCCCGACCACACCGGCCGCCTGCACGGCTACGCCGAGCTCATCCGGCCGGCGGGCGCCCGCGACGATCGCGGCCGAGATGCGCTGCCGCGCATAATCGAGGCCGACGGCTGGAACTGGGAATCGGTGCCGGCCGTGCGCGACACGAGCCGCGCCGCCGACCTGGTGGACGGACTCGAGCTGGTCTTCCCGCGACCCGCGGGAGCGCGAACC
>JASFTY010000512.1:0-3156 GCA_050050535.1 Gemmatimonadales bacterium
AAACCGGCGGCGATCCCGAAAAGGGTGAAGACGATCGCCAGCCACGGCGTGGTGTGGAGCTGGCCGTCAAGCCAGCGGCCGAAGAAATATCCGAGACCGATTGCCACCGGGAACTGGATGCCGACGATGGAAACGTCGAGCCACAGGCGAGCCCGGCGCAGCTCCTTCTTACCGCGTCCCATGGTCCCGCTCCTTGTCAGCGACCGAACAGATCAGCGCGACCTCATATCATTCCGAGAGCGCTCGCGGCGCTCTTGGCCCAACCGACAACGGGAGCCGGCCACACGCCGATCAGTATCGTGATGAAGACACACACACCGATCATCACCTCGGCCCAGCGGTCGCGCAAGAACTCGGCCGGCGCCGCGTCCTCCTCGTCACCCTCCCGCAGGTACATCTGGACCACGATACGGAAGTAATAATAGAGGCTCACCGCCGACATGATCACCCCGATCACCGCCAGGACGACGTACCCCCCCTCGACCGCGGCCGCGAAGAGGTAGAGCTTGCCCATGAAGCCGGCGGTCGGTGGGATCCCGGCCAGGGCGAGCATGAAGATCAGCATGCCGAGCGCGGCCCCAGGGTGGCGCCGCGCGAGGCCGGCGAAATCGCTGATCAGCTCGCCCGCATAACCCTTCGACTCGAGCAGGATCACGAAGCCGAAGGCGCCCAGGTTCATGAACGCGTAGACCAGCATGTACATCAGGAGCGCCCAGGCGCCCATCGTGTTGAACGCCACGAGGCCCATGAGGGCGTAGCCGGCGTGGGCGATCGACGAGTAGGCGAGCATGCGCTTGACGTTGTCCTGGGTCAGAGCGGCGACGTTGCCGTAGATCATGGTCGCCGCCGACGTCAGCCACAGCACGACCCGCCAGTGCTCGACGCCGGGCGCGAAGGCGTCGAAGAAGAGGCGCATGAACATCGCGAACGCGGCCGCCTTCGGCGCCACCGAGATGAACGCGGTCACCGGCGTCGGTGCGCCCTCGTAGGCGTCCGGCGTCCAGACGTGAAAGGGCACCGCCGCGACCTTGAAGAGCATGCCGAAGCCGACCAGCACCATGCCCAGCACCAGCAAGGGGTTGGCCGACGGCACGGCGACCAGCGAGCTCCGGATTTCGTGCAGGTCGAGAGTTCCGAGCGAGCCGTAGACCAGCGAAATGCCGTAGAGAAGGATCGCGGATGACGCGGCCCCGAGCACGAAGTACTTGACCGCCCCCTCGTTGGACTTGATTTCGAGCTTGAAGTAGCCGACCAGGACGTAGACCGACAATGCCATCAGCTCGAGACCGACGTAGAGGCTCGCGAGACTGGCGCCCGACGCCATCACGAACATCCCGACGGTGGCGAAGAGGATCAGCGACAGGAACTCGCCGCCGCCGTATCCGAAGCGCTCGAGGAATCCGGCCGACATGAAGATCGCCACCGCGCCCGCGGCCAGCACTAGCAGCTTGAAGAAGACGGCGAAGTCATCGACCACCAGCATGGCACCGAGAACGAGTGCCGGCTCGCCGGACGGCCGCGCCAAGAACCACACCAGGATGCCGGCCACCGCCAACGCGGCGACGGCGACGAGCGACAGGGGACGGACGCCCCGCCGTCCGAGCGGAATGCCGAGCAGGAGCACGGCAAACCCCGCCACCGCGAGGAAGATCTCGGGCACGAACGGCACGAACTGGGCGAGGGTCATCGGCTACTCCCCGTGCTCCTCGGCAGCCGCTTCGGCAGGGCTTCGCGCCAGCTCCGCGATGCGCTCCGCGGCCGATGGCGCCTGCTCGGATCTGGCAACGGCCACCCTCTGGAGGGCGCGATCGACGGTCGGCGCCATACGATCGAAGAAAGGCTTCGGATAGAGCCCGACCCAGAAGGCGATGACGATGAGCGGAATCAGGGTCCACTGCTCGCGCAGGTTGAGGTCCGGCAGGTTCTTGTTCTTTTCGTTCGACAGCTCACCGAAGAAGACCCGCTGGTACAGCCACAGCATGTAGGAGGCGCCGAGGACGATGCCGGAGGCGGCAAAGAGGGCCCACACCCACGATTTGTTGTAGGCGCCGATGAGGATGGTGAACTCGCCGATGAAGCCGTTCAGGGTCGGCAGGCCGATCGACGACATGGTGATGATCATGAAGAACGTCGCATACAGCGGCATCACCTTGGCCAGCCCCCCGTACTCGGCGATCATCCGGTTGTGGCGCCGCTCATAAACGATGCCGACGAGAAGGAAGAGCGCACCGGTCGAGACGCCGTGGTTGAGCATCTGCAGGATCGAGCCGCGCAGGCCGGCGTCATTGAGGGCGAACATGCCCAGCATCACGAAGCCCATGTGGCTGACCGACGAGTAGGCGACCAGCTTCTTCATGTCCTTCTGGGCCATCGCCACCAGCGCGCCGTAGATGATGGCGATGATCGACAGCACCGCGATCCAGCCGACCGCCTTGATGGTGGCGTCCGGCAGCAGCGGCAGCGAGAAGCGGACGAAGCCGTAGGTCCCCATCTTCAGGAGGACGGCGGCCAGGATGACCGAGCCTGCGGTCGGCGCCTCGACGTGAGCATCTGGCAACCAGGTGTGGAAGGGGAACATCGGGACCTTGATCGCGAAACCGACGAAGAAGGCGAGGAAGACCCAGAACTGGACCTCGGGCGGGATCTGACCGGCGATGGTGAAGAGGTGCGGGACCGAGAAGGTCGGGTCATTGCCCAGGCCCTTGAGCCCGATGGCGGCGAGCCCGTCGGCGTTGAACCAGTAGAGGGTCAGGATGCCGACCAGCATCAGCACCGAGCCGACCAGGGTGTAGAGGAAGAACTTGATCGCCGCGTAGAGCCTTCGCGGCCCTCCCCAGACGCCGATCAGGAAGTACATGGGGACGAGCATGACCTCCCAGAAGACGTAGAAGAGGATGAAGTCGAGCGCGCAGAAGACACCGAGCATTCCGGTCTGCAGGACAAGGAGGAAGACGTAGTACTCCTTCTGGCGCTCGGTGATGGCGGTGAAGGAGCAGTAGACGGCGATGAAGCCGAGCAGCGTGGTGAGCAGGATCAGGAGAATGGAGAAGCCGTCGACACCGAAGAGGTACTGGACTCCGACCGACGGGATCCACTCCTTCTGCGTCGCGAACTGGAACTCGACGCCGCCCGGCTTGTAGAGGAACCAGAGCGGGA
>JASFTY010000513.1:0-3135 GCA_050050535.1 Gemmatimonadales bacterium
TCGTGTTGCAGCTCCGGCGCATCGCGCTCGTACACCTTCCACCAGAGCAGCCGGTGACAGCGGTGACCCGCGACGTAGCGCGATTTGGATAGCCACTGAGTGTAGGCGCTGTCGGGCATGTTGCACTCCCAGTTGACTTGCGGCCGACTTCTTCAGCCCATGCTACCCGGCCCTCGACCCGCCGTCCAGGCCCGCTGACCGAAGGCCGGCCCTGACTTCAAGCTAAGCGCGGGGTCTGACAGCCGGTGACGCGAACGTGCGGCGCGCGCGGACGCGCTCATCGCCGCCTTTCTGCCCTTGCCACTCCGTTGTATCTTGCCCCATCTCGTTTCAGGAGCTTCAAGCCGCTCGCGGCAGTCGCGAGCCTCGCGCACCCGAGCCACCGCCGGCGGAGTCGTGTTCGCTCCCTTCCTGGCTACGCTGACACAAGTCCACTGGGACATCTCACGCGAGATCGTCCGGATCGGACCGATCCCGCTGCGCTGGTACTCGCTCGGCTGGCTGCTGGCGTTCCTGGTCGGCTACTTCATCGTCCGCTGGATCTACCGGCGCGAGGGCAAGCCGGAGCGCGACCTGGACTCGATACTCATGTACATGGTGCTCGGCGCGATCATCGGCGCGCGGCTCGGGCACTGCCTCTTCTACCGGCCCGGCTTCTACTTGACCCACCCGCTGGAGATCGTCGCCTTCTGGAAGGGCTTCAGAGGTCTGGCGAGCCACGGCGGCGCGCTGGGCATCCTGGTCGCGCTCTACCTGTACTCGCGCCGTCACCCGGACCAGCCGTATCTGTGGCTGCTCGACCGGATCGCCGCACCCACCGCGTTGGGCGGCTGCTTCATCCGCCTCGGCAACTTGATGAACTCAGAGATCATCGGCGTGCCGACGGACGTACCGTGGGCCTTCGTGTTCACGCTCGTCGACCCGCTGCCCCGACATCCGGCCCAGCTCTACGAGGCGATCGCCTACCTGCTCACCTTCGCGCTGCTGCTGAGCGTGTACCGCAGGAAAGGAACGGCGTTACCGGCGGGAGTACTCACCGGGCTGTTCCTCACCTGCGTGTTCGGCGCCCGCTTCTTCATCGAGTTCGTGAAGGAGCGGCACGCCGAATACGCCGCCGACCTGCCGCTCAGCGTCGGTCAGCTGCTCAGCATTCCCATGGTCATTGTGGGGTTGGGGTTGCTCGCGCACGCCTGGGACAAGCGAAAGGCCGCTTAGGCGCTGTCCTGCCTCAGCTCAGCTGCCCTGACGCGCCCGCTCCAGGACCGCGAGGATGCCGTCTACCACCCGGTCGGGCGCGTCGGCGTAGAGGTTGTGCGAGCTCTCCTCGATCAGAACGAACTCACCGTGCTCCGACTTCCGAGCGAGCCGGCGACTCTGGTCGATCCAGAACCGCTGATACTCCTCGGCGAGCTCGCCGAACTGGGGCGCCGGCCGCCCGGATGCGACGACCAAGAGCGGCGTACGACCGAACGACTCGATCCGCGCCGCCGCCGCGGCGCTCGCCCCGAACATCTCGCGATGCTCCGAGGCGAGGGCGCGCAGAAACTCGCCCTGCCGCCGCGCCTCGGCGTCCTGCTCCGCCAGCAGGCGCTCCGACTCTTCCTGCCACTGCGTCGTCATCCCGTCCGCCATCTCCCGCAGCCCGGGATACCCCTCACCGGTGATCCAGGCCAGCGGCGGCGGATCGAGCAGCACCAGCCCCGCCACGTCGTCCGGGTACGACGCGGCGAAGACCTGGGCGTTCAGTCCGCCGATCGAATGGCCCACCAGCAGGTAGGGTCCGTCGACCTCGGCCGCCGCCAGCAGCGCCCGAAGCTCCGCGGCGACCTGCGCGCTGTGCCGCGGGAACGGACCCCGCTCGCTGGGCGGATAGCCCGCCCGGTCGTACGCACAGCTCCGTGTCCGTTCCGCCAGACGCGGGAGCAGCGGATCCCAGCTGGCGGCGCGGTCGCCCAGCCCGACATCGATCACCACGGCGGGCATACCGCTGCCGAGGCAACGGATATGGAGCCGGTGGGTGCCGACGCTCACCAGCGCGTCGAGCTCGGAGGAGCCCTGGTTGCCGCAGGCGGCGAAGCCGGCAAAGAGGGCAGCGCCCAGCAGCGTCGAACCTTTCACGCGCCGTCCTCTCTTACTGATCGTTGCGTTCCGGGTCGGGTGGGATCTGTCTTCGGACCGCTTCCATCAGCCGGCTGACGTCGAAGTAGAGATGGAAGGTGGAATCGGAGTCGGCGGACCGGACCTCGAGCTCGTCGCAGGCGACGTCGCCGCACGAGGTCAGCGCCTGGCTGACAAGCTGCAGGCCGTGCACGTACAGGTAGAAGTACTCCTCGGCCAGCACGACAACCACCATCGGGTCATCGCGCGAATCGCCGGCGCCCGACCTCTCGATCGACTCGAGCAGGCCGTTCAGCACGTATCCGTGATGATCGCGCCGCGCCGAGTCGCCCAGCGCGTCACAGGCCGCGAACGCCAGGAGGTGCGCGCGGGGGTAAACGTACGACGAGTCGAGCATGGCGTCGGCGAGCCGCAGCGCCTGCTCATTGTGACCGGCTTCCAGCGCGGCCCGCGCGCTGTCCTGCAGTTCGTCCAGCGCGAACCCGTAGGGCATGTAGCGCGGCGACTCGACGTAGGCGTACCTCAGCGAGTCGAAGTCGATGCTGAGGTCGCCGGCCTCGAGCCGGGCGACCAGGCGCTCGTAGCGCGACCCGGCGCTCGGCGGCCGGACCGCCTCGGGCGTCGTCGACGGCCCCGTACTGCAGGCGAGGAGCGCAGCGAGCACCGGAACGGGGGAGATGGGTTTGAGCATGTTCATCGGCCCTCCGAGGGGTGGGGAGACAAACCGCGGGGAGAGGCGCAGACGATGGGCGAAAACGTCACGACGTCTGCGTCAGCCCTTCGGCCATCGCAAGGGTATCGAGTACGGCTTCGGCGATCTCTTCGTCCTCGGACTCGGTCAGGTCGCCGACGACATCGGCTACCTCCTCCGGCCGGATGATTACGGCGGCGTCGATGGCGGCCAGGAGGAGTGGCTTGTCGACCTCCTCTCCCGCCAAGACAAGGGCGCGGATGTGCGGCCAGGCGCCGTCCACCGCCCAGTTGCCCGCGGCGTGCACGGCCTCGTAGCGGAGCGCC
>JASFTY010000514.1:0-3133 GCA_050050535.1 Gemmatimonadales bacterium
GGAGAAAGCCGTGCGGAACGAGAGAACGTGTAGCTCGAAGCTCGCAGCGGCGCTGATCTTGTTGACGGCCTCTGTGCTGGCCCTCCCGGCGAGCGGCCGGGCGCAGGCGACGTCGTACATGAACCATGATCAGCTGACGCGTGAGCTCCGATCTCTGGTCAACAGCTCCGACATGGCCCGCATGAGGTCGGCGGGCGAATCGCTGGGAGGCCGCGAGATCTGGCTCGTGGAGATCGGGAATCCGTCCGGGGTGCCTCTGGAGGAGCGGCCCGCGGTGCTGGTCGTCGGGAACCTCGAGGGCGACCACCTGGTGGGTAGCGCGCTGGCGCTGGAGACCATCCGCTACTTCCTCGAGGGCGCCGACGAGCACGCCGAGATCGGCACGATCCTGGACGAACAGGTGATCTACGTCTTCCCGCGGGTGAACCCGGACGGTGCGGAGGCGATGTTCGCCTCGGTCAAGTCGGAGCGGGCGAAGAACGCGCGCCCCTACGACGATGACAACGACGGCCGGATCGACGAGGACGGGCCCGAGGACCTGAACGGTGACGGGCTCATCACCGTCATGCGCGTCGCCGATCCGGCCGGCGATTTCATGATCGACACGGTGGACGCGCGCCTGATGAAGCGGGCCGACCCGACCAAAGGCGAGCAAGGCGCCTACACGCTCTATTGGGAGGGCACCGACTCGGACGGCGACGGCTTCCTCAACGAGGACGGCCCCGGCGGCGTCGATCTCAACCGCAACTTCCAGCACGAGTACCCGTACTGGCAGCGCGACGCCGGCCCCCACATGGTCAGCGAGCCGGAGAGCCGGGCACTGATGGACTTCGTGATCGCCCATCGCAACATCGGCGCCATCCTGACGTTCGGTCGCACCGACAACCTGGTGACGCCGCCCGACTCGCGGGGCAACCTGGCCGACCCCAGCACGCTCGATCTGCCGGCGTTCGCTGATGCGTCCAACGCCGACATCTTCGAGACAGGCGTCTTCGGTGCTCAGCGTGGCTTCGGTTTCGGCTTCGGCTTCTTCTTCTTCCGTGGCAGAGGCTCCGGATTCCGCGGCGCGCAGCCCGGCCGCGACAACGATCCGAACGCCGGCCGCCGGCCGGTGACCACGGTCAACACGGCGGACCTCGAGTACTTCAAGGCGGCGTCGGAGGCCTACAAGTCGATCACCGGCATCGAGTCGGTCGGAGTCCACCGGACGCCCGAGGGCGCCTTCTTCCAGTACGGCTACTTCCAGTACGGCGTACCCTCCTTCAGCACGCCGGGCTGGGGGCTCCCCTCCGTAGAACCGGAAGAGCCGAGCGAGGAAGGCCCGGGCGCCGGCGAAGCGAGGCCTGAAGCCGCTGCCGCCAGGCCCGCCGGCGCGCGACCGGCGGCCGGTGGCGCCAGGCCGGGCGGCGCAGCGTTCGCGCGGGCGATGGCCCAGGGCGGCCGTCCCGGTGCCGGCGCTGCCGCGGGCGCCGACGCCCGCATCCTCTCCGCTTTCGACGCTGCCGGTATCGACGCCTTCGTCGAGTGGGCCCCCTACAGCCACCCGACGCTGGGTGAGGTGGAGATCGGCGGCTTCCGGCCCTACGCCACGACGAACCCGCCCGCCGAGCAGCTCGCCGAGCTGGGGCGGAAGCACGGCGAGTTCGTCGCTCGCCTGGCCGGTATGCTGCCGCGGGTGCGGATCGTCGAGACCGAGGTGAGGGCGCACGGTGGCGGGATCTTCACCGTAGCGGTCGAAATCGAGAACTCCGGTTACTTCCCGACCTCGCTGCAGCACGGCGTCGTCGCCCGCTCGGTCGGGCCCATCGTCGTGCAGATCCAGATCCCACCGGAGAACCTGATCACCGGCGATGACAAGACGAGCACGATTCAGAAGCTAGACGGCTCGCACAACCGAGAGCGTTTCGAGTGGGTGATCCGGGGACGCGATGGTGCGCGGGTAGAGATCACTGCCCTCGCCCCGAAGGGCGGGACCGACAGTGCCACCGTGACGCTGAGGTGATGGAAATGAACCACGCAAGAGAGAATGGAACGGTGACGAGGATAGGGGCGGCCTTCCTGGCCATCGCCATCACCCTCGCCGGCGCGCCCGACCTGAGCGCCCAGGAGCGAGGTGGCTCGGACCCCGAGCACAGGCTCGACCTGACTTGGGATCGCTGGCTCGATCACGCCGAGCTGGGTGAGCGGATGAGGCTCATGGCCGAGACCTGGCCCGAGTTCCTGACGTTCGGCTCACTGGGCAAGAGCTACGGCGGCCGTGACCTCTATATCATGACCATCAACAACCCACGGACCGGCCCCGAGGCGAGCAAGGCCGCGATGTACATCGAGGCCAACGTCCACGGCAACGAGATCCAGGGCGGCGAGATCTGCCTCTACACGATCTGGTACCTGATGGAGAACTACGGCCGGATCGACGAGATCACGCGTATCGTAGATGAGCGGGTCCTCTACATCGTGCCCACCATCAACCCCGACGGCCGTGACTACTTCATGCACGGCCCGGGCTCCGGTGGCCGCACCGGCCACGTGCCCGTCGACAACGACGGAGACGGCCTCATCGATGAGGACGGACCCGACGATCTGAACGGGAACGGGCTGATCGAGCAGATCCGCAAGTACGTGCCAGGCGAAGGAACACACCGCATCAGTCACGACGACCCGCGGATCATGGAGGCCGTCCCGCCGGGTGAAGTGGGTGACTGGGTCCTGCTCGGCTACGAGGGGCTCGACAACGACGGCGACGGCCGGGTCAACGAGGACGACGTCGGCGGCTACGACCCGAACCGCAACTACGGCGCCGACTGGCAGCCCAACTACATCCAGGGCGGCTCGATGGACTACCCGTTCCAGCTGCCCGAGGCCCGGGCCTCGAACGACTTCTGGATGACCCATCCCAACATCGCCGGCTTCCAGTCGTATCATAACTCGGGCGGCATGATCCTCCGCGGGCCCGGCACCGCCTGGCACGGCACCTATCCCATGCAGGACATCCGGGTCTACGACGAGCTGGGCGAAAACGGCGAGCGGATCCTCCCCTACTACAACTACCTGATCATCTGGCAGGGACTCTATACCGTGCACGGAGGATCCATCGACTGGACCAACGACGGGCTCGGGGCAATCTCCTTTT
>JASFTY010000515.1:0-3129 GCA_050050535.1 Gemmatimonadales bacterium
CGAGACTGACCGAGATCCAGACGCAACTGGCATCTAAGACGGTCACGGCCAGCAGCGGGGGCGGCTTGGTCAAGGTGGTGGCTGACGGCCAGGGCCGGATTCGCGAGATCAAGATCGATCCGTCCGTGGTGGATCCCTCCGACATAGAGATGCTGGAGGACCTGGTGCAGGCGGCCGTGTCTGACGCACAGGCTCGCGCTCGGCAGCTGTACGAGGAGGAGATCGGTCGCATGGCTGGCGGGCTCGGCCCGTTCAACCTGGGCAATCTCTTCGGGGGTTCGTAGGCCCAGGCATGTCGGTCATCGATGATCTGGCCAGAGAGTTCACACGTCTCCCTGGCATCGGTCGTAAGACCGCCTATCGGCTCACCCACTACTTGCTAAAGATCCCGCCGGAGGAGGCTTGCCGGCTAGCCGATGCCATAGAGGCGGTGGCCGAGCGAGTGAAGCACTGCTCGATCTGCAGTAACTTGAGTGAGTCCGATCCGTGTGAGTATTGCACGAACCCGGATCGTGATCGAACCACGATTTGTGTCGTCGAGGAGGCCTCGGACATAGCGGCGATCGACGCCTCCGGCGGTTTCAGGGGGCTCTATCACGTCCTGGGAGGGTGCCTCTCGCCGCTGGATGGGGTCGGTCCCGAGGAGTTGGCCATCGAGTCGCTGATCGCCCGGCTGAACGGTGGCATCCGAGAGGTGATCGTTGCAACGAACCCTAGCGTGGAAGGCGAAGCGACTGCCACCTATCTGCACAAGCTGCTCATGCCGCGGGGAGTAGCGGTGACGCGCCTGGCGCGCGGCCTGCCGGTCGGCGGCGACCTCGAGTACGCAGATGGTGTGACGATCGCGCAGGCTTTGGCCGGACGCCGGGGAATGTAGCGAGTACTCGAGATGGGTAAGCGGAGGATCGCCAGGAATAGGCTGCTGCGGACCCTGGGCCTCACGGCCGCGGGCGTGGTGGCGGTGAGCGCGCTGGGCGTATTGCTCGTCCGTGATCAGGTGCACCGCCATCGCCGTGATCTGTTCAGTCCCAGGCCGCTTCGCCGGCTCGCCGCCTTGACGTACATCGGAAAGCACCCCGACGTAGAAAACGCTCACCTGCTACGTGATTTCCTGAGCTGGGAACAGGAGCCGATGCTGCGGCGACGTGCGGCGTCGATCCTCGGGCGAATGGAACGCACGCTGGCCGGGCCCGAGGAAACGGAAGTCGGCAACGGGAACGGACGGGCGGCGGAATGAGACCCGGCGGCGCGCCCAGTTGGTCATTCGGACCCAGCGATTCCCAACGAATCGAGGAGATCCTCAGCAATCTCCTGTACGAGTCGAATGCCCGCTGCGCCCTGCTCGTCGACCGGACGGGCCAACTGGTGACCACGGTAGGTGAGCAGCCGAGCTTCGATTCCGCTGCCTTCGCCAGCCTTACGGCAGCGGATTTCTCCGCCAACGATCAGTTGGCCTCGCTGATCGGGGAAGAGGAGTTCAGCTCGCTCTTCCATCAGGGGCGGAACGAGTCGATGTACCTCGCCGACGTCGGCAAGCGCCTGATCCTGGTGGTGCTGTTTAATCAGCAGACGACGTTGGGCCTCGTGCGGATCAAGATAAAAGACGCGGTCGCTGGCTTGAACAGGGCGTTCGAGGAGGTGTTCGGGCGAGCAGAGGATGAGGAGAGTCCGGCCCTCGAGCGCGGCTTTGTCGACGAAGCTGAGGATGAAATTGACCGACTGTTCCGGGAATAGGGGATCTCGACCATGTCGATGATCAACTACGCGTCCCGGGAAATCAACTGCAAGATAGTATACTACGGACCCGGGCTCGGCGGTAAGACGACGAACCTGGAGTACATATACAACAAGGTCGCACCGACGACCCGTGGTAAGCTCATCAGTCTGGCCACGGAGACGGAGCGTACTCTGTTCTTCGACTTCTTGCCGGTCGACCTGGGCACGATTCGGGGGTTCAAGACCCG
The DNA here is from genome assembly GCA_050050535.1 of Gemmatimonadales bacterium. Lineage (GTDB taxonomy): Bacteria > Gemmatimonadota > Gemmatimonadetes > Palauibacterales > KS3-K002. Next base: position 1,965 of record JASFTY010000515.1, read on the forward strand.
CTTCCACCTTTACACGGTTCCGGGGCAGGTCTACTACAACGCGAGCCGCAAGCTGATCCTGAAGGGCGTCGACGGGGTCGTGTTCGTCGCCGACAGCCAGGTGGAGCGTCTCGACGCGAACATCGAGTCGATGCACAATCTGTACGAGAACCTGGCGGAGTACGGGTACGACCTGCGGCAGATACCGTTCGTGATCCAGTACAACAAGCGGGACTTGCCGAATGTGTCGCCGGTCGAGGAGCTGGAGCGACACCTCAACCCCGACCGCGTACCTTCCTACGAAGGAGTGGCAACCAAGGGCATCGGCGTGTTCGACACGCTGAAGGCCGTTGCAAAACTCGTCATCAAGTCGCTGGGCTGAGCGGGGACCCTTCCCGTGAACTTACCGAACGGCATTACGGTCGCGCGGACCATGGCGGCGCCCGTGATCTTCACCCTCATCTTGAGCGGGGGGTTCGGCCTGCTCCTGGTGGCTTTCGTCCTCTTCGTCACCGCGGCGGTCTCCGATATCTGGGACGGCTACCTGGCTCGCCGGCGTGGCCAGATCACCGACTTCGGCAAACTGGCCGACCCGATCGCCGACAAGCTCCTCGTCGTAGTGACCTTCGTACCCTTCTACATCCTGTCGCTTCGTGCGCCGCCGTCGGACGTTCCCGTCGTCTATGGCTGGGATGTTCTGCCGCTCTGGGTCCTGATCGTGGTGCTTGGCCGCGAGCTGCTGATCACTGTCTTCCGCGGCTTCGCGAAGCGGAAGGGCGTGGTCATCGCCGCTGGCAAGGCGGGCAAGTACAAGGCGGTGTTCCAGAACATGTTCATCGGCGGCGAGATACTCTGGCTGGCGCTGCGGTCGCGTGCCCTGGAACGTGCCTGGGACAGTCCGTTTTGGTCGTTCTGGAAGGTCTTCCACGGTTCCTACGTGACCATCACCCTCGCGGTCGCGGTTCTGCTGACCGCCTACTCGCTCGTGGTTTACCTCTGGCGCTACCGGGCATTGGTCGCGCGCTTGACGGACTGATGGCGCGCGAGCTCACGGGCGTCGAGATTGTGGCGATCGGCGACGAGCTGCTGAGCGGTGACACCTTCGACTCGAACGCTGCGACGATTGCGCGGCGACTGGAGCTGCTCGGTCTGCGCATCGTGCAGAAGACGACGGTCCCCGACGCCG
>JASFTY010000516.1:0-3121 GCA_050050535.1 Gemmatimonadales bacterium
GCGGATGGCTGAGGGAAAGACAGACCTTCTCCGCGGCACCCTCGACATGCTGATCCTCAAGACCTTGTCGCTGCAGCCGCTGCACGGGCTGGGCGTCTCGCAACGCATCGAGCAGGTCACGGGCGGCGTCTTCCAGGTGAAGCCGGGCTCGCTGTTTCCGGCGCTGCACCGGCTCGAGCAGGAGGGCTGGATCGAAGGCTCGTGGGGTGAATCGGCCAACAACCGGCGGGCGAAGTACTACGAGCTGACCTCGGCGGGCAGGCGTCGGCTAGGCGCGGAGAAGCGGAACTGGGCGCAGGTCGTCCTGGCGATCACCAAGGTCTTGGAGGCTACCTGAGAGGTGACCCATGTCGGCATACAGGCGGATTCTGAGCACCTTTCGTTCGCTGTTCCGTAAGGAAGAGCTCGACCGCGACCTCGATGAGGAGCTGGCGAGCTATCTCGAGCTGGTAACGGCGGAGAAGGTCCGGGCGGGCAAGAGCCCGGAGGAGGCTCGTCGGGAAGCGCGGCTCGAGCTCGGCGGCGTCGAGCAGGTGAAGGAGAAGGTACGGGAGAGGCGGGTCGGCGCGATGACCGACACGGTGTTTCAAGATGTCCGGTACGCGGTCCGCACTCTGAGTAAGAACGCGGGCTTCACCGCCGTGGCCGTTCTGATCCTCGCCATCGGCATCGGCGCCACCACGGCGCTGTTCAGCACGGTCAACACGGCTTTGCTGAGCGGCCTCCCGTATCAGCAGCCCGACCGCCTGGTCATCGCCCTGAAGACGATGGATGGGGTCATGTCGGGGCCCGTCTCCAGGGTCGACTACTTCGACTACCGGGAGTACAGCCGGTCGTTCGAGGAGCTGGCCGCGCTCACCACGTTCACCATGCAGTTCACTGTCACGGGCGGGCGCCAACCGGAGCTGGTCGATGCAGGGTTTGTCACCTGGAATCTGTTCCGTACCCTCGGTGTGAACCCGATCGTCGGCCGGCATTTCCTGCCGGAGGAGGAGGACCCGAGCGGCGGTGGTCAGATCCTGATCAGCTATGGCTTCTGGCAGAGTCATTTCGGGGGCGATCCGGCGGTGGTCGGGAGCGCGCTCAACTTCGACGGTAACCCGTTCCCCGTCGTGGGCGTGATGCCGCCAGGGTTCCGGTTCATGTTTGATGCCGATGTCTGGGCCCTGGTCGACAAGGACGGTCCGTTCGATACGGAGCGTGATTCGCACAGTCACTGGGTCATCGGTCGGCTGAGGCCGGGCGTGACGATGGGACAGGCTCAGACCGATGTGGACGCGATCTCCAGCGCCCTGGCCGAGCAGTACCCGGAGAGCAACGCGGGCAAGGGACTGTCGCTTACGGAACTGCAGAGCTACATGGTGCGCGACGTCCGCCTCAGCCTGCTGCTGCTCATGGGGACGACGGTGCTGGTGCTGCTGATCGCCTGCGGCAACGTGGCCGGCCTGCTGCTGGCGCGTGGGGAGCGGCGCCTCGCCGAGATGGCGATGCGCTCGGCGTTGGGTGCCTCGCGGCGTCGCCTGCTCCGCCAGGTGGTGACGGAGAGCCTGATCCTCACGGCTGCGGCGGGACTTCTCGGTATCGCGGTCGCTTATCTGCTGCAGGGGGTGATACTGCAGCTGCTTCCCGTCGGCGAGCTGGGCATGGAGCGTCCCGTCATCGACTCGACGGCGCTGATCTTCACCCTATTGGTGTCGGTTGCCACGGGCCTGGCGGTCGGGGTGATTCCGGCTCTGCGAGGCACGGCACGCGATCCGGCGCAGCAGCTGCGCTCGACGACCCGCGCCTCCCCGGATGTGAAGAGCAGTCGGCTGAGGAGCGGGCTGGTGGTCCTGCAGGTCGCGCTGTCGGTGGCGTTGCTGATCGGCTCGGGCTTGCTGATCCGCAGCTTCGCGCACCTGTCAACAGTCGATCTCGGCTTCGACCCGCAGAATCTGCTGACCGGGCAGCTGCAGATACAGGTCTCTCAGTACCCCACGCCGGAAGAGCGTAACCAGTTCTTCACCTCACTGCTCGAGGAGATCGAGGCGCTACCGGGCGTGGTCTCGGCGACGGTGATCAACCGGCTACCGATCCTCAGCCGCTGGCAGGACTGGTCCATCTGGCCCGCCGAGCAGCCGTCTCCGTCGGTACAGGAATCCTTCTCGGCCATGGCGCGTTGGGTATCGCCCGGCTACTTCGAGACGATGGGCATCCCACTCGTATCGGGAAGGGACATCGCGGCGACCGATGTGCCGGGCAGTCCCTACGTCATCGTGCTGAGCGAGGGCGTGGTGCGGGCGATCTTCGGGGGCGCCGATCCCATCGGCCGCATGGTGAACGTCGCCGATTGGCGGACCTTCGAGGTCGTTGGCGTGGTGCGGGATGCCCGGATCAACACGCTGCGGCGCGCGCCCGACGCGGCGTTCTACATGTCGCACGCCCAGATGGCGCAGGCGCGGGCGCAGGTCGCCGTTCGCACGGCGGGGGACCCCAACACCCTCGTGGGACCGATAGACGACCTGCTGCGCCGGAAGGACCCGAACGTTCTCTTCGCGAATGCCTCTACGATGACCTCGGTCCTCGATGATGAGGTGGCCGATTTCCGGATCGTGATACTCTCGCTGGTCCTCTTCGCCGCCGTCGCCCTCGCCCTCACGGCGATCGGACTCTACGGCGTGCTCGCCTACCACGTGAGTCAGCGACAGGGCGAGCTCGGCGTCCGCATGGCTATGGGTGCCTCGAACGGTGACCTGCTCGGCATGATCCTCGGAAGAGGCATGCTGCTGGCCGCCTTCGGCCTGCTGCTGGGCGTGGCCGGCGCGTACCCTGGGACGCTGGTGCTCCGGCAACTCCTGTTCCAGACGCCGCCCCTCGACCCGGCGACTTACGTCGTAGCGGTCGGTTTCCTCGGCCTGGTGGCCGCGCTGGCCTGCCTGCTGCCCGCCTGGCGCGCCACCCGGGTCGATCTGGTGGAGGTGCTGCGCAGAGAGTGAGCGGGCGTGCAGCGGACTGCGTGCAGCGGACTGACTGTCCGTGGGCCGAGTACTCCGAGTCCGTGTGCTTCCACCCTTGTTCAACGGATGGCCGTCCGCGGGTTCGGGTAGAATGCGGACCACCGCTTCTCCACGATCGACTGGCT
>JASFTY010000517.1:0-3108 GCA_050050535.1 Gemmatimonadales bacterium
CGATAGCTCATCGATCAGCTCGGAGCTCAACGCGTTCCGCTTCTCGGGCCGGTTCAGACTGATCGTCGCAACACCCGTCGACTCGTCGATCTCGACCACGATCGTGCTGTAGCTCTCTTCGTACATTCGGCTCGCTCCAGTCGAAGGGAGACCCGATTCCCTCAACCTCCGAACCAGCGCCGCTCGGCTATGACCGCAAGCCCGAGGATCAAGAAGCCGACGCTTCCCAGCACGAGCAACGTCGTCCCCACCTCACCTAGCTCGGCCATGAGCCCGATCACCGCAACGACCGCGCAACTGATCAACAGTATCCATATGATCCATCGGACTAGCATCCCCGTCCTCCGCGTTCTACCTCAACCGCTCACTCCAGTTTGACTTGCGGCGGCCCTCGCGCCTTCCTCGCCCGAGGGCGCGCGGGCGATCCCGTGCAGGCGGACCCTCACCCTCAGTCCTCCGGGCCGTACGTCCGGCCCCGCAGCCACTCGACGCCGGCGCCGCCGGTCGCGATCCAGAGCCCGATCACCCCTACGGCACCGAGCCAGCCGGCGTCGAGGCCGACGAAGAGGCTGGATATCGCCAGGGCGATGGCGAGGATGCTGAAGAAGCGAACGCCGAGCGCCCCGGCCGCTTCACCGACCCGCATGGCGAGGGCCCAGGCCGCAGCCGCCGCGAGGGCGCCGCCCAGGGCGAGCGCTCCGGCGACGGCTCCTCCTTCACCGAGCCCTTCGAGTACGGCTGCGATGACCGACATGGTGGCGCCCGACGGTAGAAGTGGGCTCGCTCTCACGGTCTCAGCCATTGCGAAACGATCTCCAGGTCGACACGTGACTGTACCTGTGTCCTAAGGATGACGGCGGGCCAGCAGGCAGCCGTCTCCTGAACGCGAGGCCAGCCGCCACCCCAAGAGTCCTGGCCGGAGGCAGCATGTGCGCTCGCCGCCCGGGCGCTCACTCGAGGAATGATTCCAGCGCGCCGGGTAGGGCGAACGGCCCGATGTGGGGTCCCGGGTTCTGGATCGCCGCTGTGAGCGCCAGCGTCAGGGCATCGCGCGTTCGCTCCGGCGTGATGACCGCATCCACGTAGCCACGGGCGGCGGCAAAACGCGCATCGAGCTGGTGCTCGTAGTCGGCGAGCGTCTTCTGCATCGCCTTCTTGGTCTCCCCATCCAACTCGCGGCCCGCCTGCCGAGCCTCGTTGATCGCACGGCCGTGGACGGCCTGCACCGCCGACTCGCCCTCCATCACACCCATGCGACCGGTGGGCCAGGAGAAGATGAAGTCGGGGTCGAAGCCCTGGCCGGCCATCGCGTAGTAGCCGGCGCCGCTGGCGTGGTTGAGGGTGAGGACGATCTTCGGCGCCGTCGCCACCGACATCGCTTCCACCATACGTGCGCCCGCCCGGATGATCCCCGAGTGCTCGGCGTCAGTGCCCACCATGAAGCCTGACACATCCTGGACGTAGAGCAGCGGCCTGCGGTGCCGGTCGCAGGTCTCTATGTAGTAGGCATTCTTCTCGGCGCTCTCCGTGTAGATGATACCGCCGAAACGGGGCGGCCCGGGCCTGTGGTCGCGCACGATCCCGCGGTCGTTTGCCAGGATACCCACCGGTATGCCGTTGATCCGGGCGTCGACGCAGATCATCTCCGATGCGTGCTCGGGCTGGAACTCGATCCACTCGCCACCATCGACGATGGTCTCCAGCACGGCCCGCATGTCGTAACCACCGCGGTGGTCATCCGGCAGCAGATCGTAGGCTTCCTCGGGGGCCCGGACCGGAGGTCGTGGCTCGGCGAGCGTTATCGGCATCCGCTTACCGGGTGGCAGGTCGGCGACGTAGCGGCGGATCGACTCGATGCACGCCTCGTCGTTCTCCGGCTCGTAGTGGGCGACGGCCGAAATCTTGGTGTGTGTATCGGCACCGCCCAGCGTCTCGCCGTCCACCGTCTGGCCCGTGGCACCTTTCACCAGGTTGGGTCCGCCCAGCCCCATGAAGCTCGTGCCTTTGACCATGAAAATGACGTCGGAGAGCGCCGGCAGGTATGCGCCACCGGCGATGCAGTTCCCCATCACCGCGGAGACCTGTGGCAGGCGTAGGTATCGCCGCATCAGCGAGTTGTAGTAGAAAATCCGTGACGCCCCGTATTGACCCGGGAAGACGCCGCCCTGATACGGCAGATTGATGCCCGAGGAATCGACCAGATAGATGATCGGGATACGGCAGCGCATCGCCATCTCCTGGGCCCGGAGTATCTTGGGGATCGTCTCCGGCCACCAAGAGCCCGCCTTCACCGTGCCGTCGTTCGCCACGACCACGACCTCGCGACCTTCGACGACGCCGTAGCCGGTGATCACACCGGCGGCAGGCGCGTTGCCGTCGTACTGGTCGTAGGCGACGAGCAGGCCGACTTCCTGGAAATGGGAACCTTTGTCAAAGAGCAGGTCGAGCCGCTCGCGCGCGGTGAGCTTGCCCTCCGAGTGCTGCTTGTCGACGTACTTCGGGCCACCCCCCTGCTGCAGCTTCGCCTCGAGCTGGCCGAGCTCCTCCACCAGCCGGCGCATGCGCGACTTCGATCCCTCCGTCTTCGCAGCCTTCTTCCCCATGCCGTACTCGCTATCAGGCGCTTTGCGCCGCTTGGATCAACCCTCGTCCTCTCCGGCTCGGGCAGTCGTGAACCACTCGCGTATGTACGCGACGGCCTCCGAGGTCGGTGTACCCGGCCCGAAGAGCTTACCCACTCCCAGCTCGTGCAGCTTCTCCATGTCCTCGGAAGGAATGATGCCACCACCCGTCAACAGCACGTGATCGGCGCCTTGCTCACGCAGCAGGTTGAGGACCCTCGGGAAAAGAGTCATGTGGGCGCCGGAGAGAATGGACAGCGCCACCACATCGACGTCTTCCTGGACCGCCGCCTGAACGATCTGCTCGGGCGTCTGGTGCAGGCCCGTGTAGATGACCTCCATACCGGCGTCGCGCAACGCCGCGGCCACGACTTTGGCACCGCGATCGTGACCGTCGAGTCCGGGTTTGCCCACCAGCACGCGTATCTTGCGTTCTGCCATGATGTTGTGAAGTGTGAGGGTCAATCGAAACCCGCGACCGCAAGAT
>JASFTY010000518.1:0-3108 GCA_050050535.1 Gemmatimonadales bacterium
CGTCGGATCTTTCCCGGAAGTCGGTAACGTCAGTCACGTCTCGAAGTTCGAGGCGATGCGGAATGCCATGCGGGACATGGAGGAGTTCCGCGAGGTCTTCACCGATCTGGAGGTCAACCCGTTGCCCGCCTCGCTCGAGGTCCAGCTGCGACCCGACTTCCGCGACCCGGCGTCGGTCCAGCGCGTCGCCGAACTCATCGCGCTCTACCCATTCGTCGAACGCGTACAGTATGGGCACGAGTGGGTGGAGACGATCTACCAGCTGCGCCGATTGGGCGGCGCCGTCGCCGCCATCCTGGGGACCGCCTTCGCCGTGGTCGCCATCCTGATCATCGGCACGACGGTGCGCATGGCCGTGCTGGCGCGCCGCGAGGAGATCGTGATCATGCAGCTGGTCGGCGCGACCGACGGGTTCATCCGCCGGCCGTTCCTGCTCGAGGGGTTCATAACGGGACTCGCTGGCGGCGTCTTCGCCCTGCTCCTCACCTACGGGACGTACCTGGTGGTGAACGGATCGCTTTTCGACCTAGAGTGGTTGCCGCCGCTCTGGGCGACCCTCGGTGTGCTGGCCGGGGGCGTCCTCGGTCTGGCGGCCAGCGACACAGCTCTGAGACGACACCTTGTCACTTATCGGTAGACCGGCGGCTGTCCGACCCGGCGCTCGCTGCCTCGCGGCGCTCGCGCTGTTCGCTCTGGCGGGTCCGGCTCTGGGCCAGGAGGACCCGATCGCGCCGCTAGAGGAGCAGATCCGGCTGAGCCGTCAGCAGCTGGCGGCGATCCGAGATGAGCAGCGCCGCCTGCGCAACGAGATGGACGCCCTCTCGGCACAGATCCACGATGTGAGTGCCGAGCTGGAGAACCTGAACCAGCAGGCGAGGAACCAGGAGGCGCTGCTGCGCGAGATGGACCACGAGTTGGCGCTTCGCGATCAGCAGGTGCTGGCGACCACGTCCGATCTGTTGCGAACGCGAGATCAACTGGTGGAGAAGGAGGTATTGTTCGCCCGTCGAGCCCGCGACCTGTATATGCGGGGCCCGCTGGCGAATTGGCAGGTCCTGCTGGCGGCGGAAAGCTTCGCCGACCTCATCAACCGTTACCAGTATCTCTACCTGGTGGCGTTGCACGACCGACTGCTGGTGCGGCAGATCGAGGATCTCAAGGGCCTGCTGGAGCAGCAGTACGACAGGCTGCGGCGTGAGGTCCAGGGGCTGCGCGATCTGCGCTCCGAGAAGGTCCGCGAGATCCAGGACCTCTACCATTTGGAGCAGGAGCGCGGTCGTCGCCTGCGGACGGTGCGCGGGCAGCAGGCCAGTACGGCGCGTCAGCTGGAGGAGCTGGAGACGGCGGAGACCGAGCTCACAGGCCTGGTCGACCGCCTGGAGCGAGAGCGCGAGGCCGCTGAGGCGCTGGCCGCCGCTTCGCCGACGGCGAGCACGCTGGCACCGGAGGACCGCGGCACGCTGAGCTGGCCGGTTCGTGGCCGCGTGATCTACGGCTACGGCGAGCAGCGTAACCCCGACGGCACGCGGATCATCCGACAGGGCATCGGGATCGCGGCAGCGGAGCACACCGAGGTCAGGGCGGTGGCCACCGGGACGGTCGCCTTCGCGCAACCGTACCTGAGCTACGGACCGTCGGTGATCCTGAGCCACGGCGGCGGCTACTACACGGTCTATCTGTACCTGTCGGAGATTCTGGTGCGCGAGGGCGAGCTGGTAGCGAGCGGGCAGGTCCTGGGCCGGGTGGGAGGCGTCGATACACCCGAGGGGCCGCACCTGGAGTTCCAGATCCGGGTCAATCGCGGCGCCGTCGACCCACGCCCCTGGCTGAGGAGTAGCGGTGGCTGAGCCGGGTTACCTCGCCGTCTTCGGTCACGAGGAGATCCGCGAGCGCCTCGCTCGCTCCGCGTCGCTCGGCCGGCTGCCGCAATCGCTCCTGCTCCACGGGCCACGCGGAGTCGGCAAGCAGCGTCTGGCGTTGTGGACCGCCGCCGCCCTCAACTGCAGCGCCGAGGACGACCGCCCGTGCGGCAGCTGTCGCTCGTGCAGGTTGAGCGCCAGGCTGGAGCACCCGGACATCAACTGGTTCTTCCCGCTGCCGCGGCCGAAGCGCGCCTCCGGCGTCCAGCAACTGCGGCAGAAGCTGGAGGACCTGCGCGCGGCCGCCCTGGAGGAACGACGCGCGAATCCGTTCTACCTCGAGGACGAGGAGGGCGCCACCGGCATCTACGTCGCCGCCGTCCGGACGATGCGCAGGCTGGCACAGAGGTCGCCGGCCATGGGGCCGGCCAAGGTGCTGATCATCGGTCGCGCCGAGGCGCTCACTCCGGGGCTCGGGAGTCCCGAAGCGGCCAACGCCCTGCTCAAGCTGCTCGAGGAGCCTCCCGCCGACACCACTCTCATCCTTACCAGCGATGTGCCCGGCGCCCTGCTGCCGACCGTGCGCTCACGCGTCCAGGCCGTCCGCATCGCACCCCTCCCTGAGGAGCGAATCGCCCAGTTCCTGGCCGCGCAGGCGCACATCCCCGCCGCCGACGCGCGCCGCCTCGCCCGCCGCAGCGGCGGATCGATCGGCAGGGCCCTCGAACTGCGCGACGAAGAACAGGAGAGCTTGCGTGAGAGCGCCAACGAGCTGGTCCGAGCACTGCTCGACGGCCGGCCGTCAGCCCAGCTCGCCGCCGCCCATCGCTTCCGCTCATTCGGCGCACGCGGCGCCTTCAGTCGGCTGCTCGGCGAAGTCCAAACCCTGCTCCGCGACATTCTTGCCGACACTGCGGGAGCCACCGCCTCCGACCCCGAGGCGGTCGCCGCGCTCGCCGGCGGCTCCCCGCCACGGCTCGCCCAGCTCGTCCGCCTTCTGGACGCCGTCGACGAGGCCCGGGACCTAGCCGACCGTAACGTCAATCCTCAGCTCATCGTCGCCAACCTGACGCGGCTGGGAGCCGGCCGCCTGGCAGGCTCGTCGGTCCCACCGACCGGGCCCGGAGGCACGTGATGGGGCCGAAGAGGCGTAAGATGTCTCACATAGACGACCAGGGCGCCGCCCGCATGGTCGATGTGGGCGACAAGAAGGCGTCACGCCGGACGGCGACGGCCGAGGGCTCGATCC
>JASFTY010000519.1:0-3097 GCA_050050535.1 Gemmatimonadales bacterium
AGGCCTCGGGCAAGGCTGCAGCGACGATTCATACCTTCGTTGTTCAGGGGCCTGATCGGCGACCGCTCGATCGCGACCGGCTGGCCCCCTCGCTCACCGATACACTGTGCGCGGTCCAGAGCGGCCGGGCCGACAACGATCGATTGAATCGGCTGGTGATCACATCGGGGCTAAGCTGCGATGAAGTCGCGGTGCTGCGCGCCTACTCCGCCTACGCTTTTCAGTTGGGTGCGGTACCCAGCCGCCGTGCCGCGCCGGACGCCCTCATCGCACACCCGGAGGTCGCGCGACTGCTCAGCGAGGCCTTCCGGCAGAAGTTCGATCCGCAGGCCACGGGCGATCGGGCGAGTGCGGTGGAGATGGCCGCCAGTCGCTTCAAGGACTCGCTGCAGGCGGTCGATAGCATTGCGGACGACCAGACTCTGAGGCGATTGCACAACCTGGTCGAAGCGACGGTCCGGACCAGCTACTTCAGCAACAGAGAGCGGCGGCTCAACTGCCCGCGCCTCACCTTCAAGATCGACTGCGCCGCTGTCGAGCAGATGCCCGAGCCGCGGCCCGCCCGCGAGATGTTCGTACACAGCGTCCGCGTGGCCGGGGCGCACCTGCGGTTCGGTCCCGTGGCGCGTGGCGGTATCCGATGGAGCGAGCGGCCGGACGATTTCCGCACCGAAGTTCTGGGGCTGGTGAAGACGCAGCAGACCAAGAACGCCGTGATCGTGCCCAGCGGGGCGAAGGGTGCATTCTGCGTGCGGAGGCCGCCGGCGGACCGGTCGGCGCTGGGCGCCGAGGTGCGGGAATGCTATCGTGACTTCATCTGCGCCCTGCTGGATGTGACGGACAACATCGTTGACGGTGCGGTCGTGCGGCCGCCGCACACCGTGGTTCACGATGACGAGGACCCCTACCTGGTCGTCGCAGCCGACAAGGGTACGGCCGCGTTCTCTGATACGGCGAACGAGCTAGCCGCGGAGTACGGCTTCTGGCTGGGCGATGCGTTCGCGTCCGGCGGTTCGCACGGTTACGACCACAAGAAGGAGGGGATCACGGCCCGTGGCGCCTGGGAGTGCGTCAAGCGTCATTTCCGGGAGATGGGGAAGGACATCATGCGCGAGCCGGTGACCGTCGTCGGGATCGGTGACATGAGTGGCGACGTCTTCGGCAACGGCATGCTTCTCAGCCGGACGATCGAGCTGATCGCGGCGTTCGATCATCGGCACATATTCATCGATCCGGGTCCCGAACCCGAGAGATCGTACGCCGAGCGACAGCGGCTCTTCCGGCTGCCGGGCTCGAGCTGGGAGGACTACGATCGGGCACTGATCGGCGAGGGTGGTGGCGTCTATCCGCGCGGCGCGAAGCAGATCCGACTATCGCCGCAGGCGCAGCGGGCGTTGGGCACGGATGAGAGCGTGGTGAACGGCCAGGCACTGATTCGGCTGATCCTGCGGGCGCCGACCGATCTTCTATGGAACGGCGGGATCGGTACCTACGTGAAGGCCGCCGACGAGAGCCACGCCGATGTCGGCGACTCGAGCAACGACGCAGTGCGGGTCGACGCGGGCGAACTGCGGGTGAAGGCGGTGGGAGAGGGAGGCAACCTGGGGCTGACGCAGCGGGCGAGGATCGAGTATGCACTGGCGGGCGGCTGGGTCAACACCGACGCCGTCGACAATTCCGGCGGCGTGGATATGTCCGACCACGAGGTCAACCTGAAAATCCTGCTTCGGGCGCTGGTCGATCGAGGTGACCTATCGCCGGACGAGCGCAACGAGATGCTCGAGCGGGTGAGCGACGATGTGGCGGATATGGTGTTGGGTAACAACCGGGCGCAAGCTCGGGCGCTGAGCCTCGAGCAACTCAGGGCCACCGACCGCTTGGCCGATTTCCGCGATGCCTCGTACTATCTCGAAGCCAAGGCGGGGCTCAGGCGGTCGCTCGAGTTCTTCCCCGGTTGGAGTCGTCTTCAGCAGCGGCAGGAGCAGGGGAAGGGCCTGACGCGCCCCGAGTTGGCCATCCTGCACGCGTACAGCAAGCTGCATCTGAAGCGCGCGGTCCTCGATTCGACGCTCCCCGACGACCCCGCGATCCTGCGACTTCTGCACGACTACTTCCCCGATGCCGTGGTCGTGCGCGTCGCCGAGGAGGACCTGCGCGGCCACCGACTGCGGCGCGAGATCGTCGCCACGGTGCTCACCAACAGGTTGATCGACCTGATGGGCTCGACCTTCCTTCCGATGGTCACGCGGGATACCGGTGTGAGCCCCGCTGACGTTGCGCGCGGCTGGTTCGTGGCGGCGGAGATCGCCGGCGTCCGCGAGCTGCTCGCCAGCATCGAGAAGCACGAGGGATCGATTCCCGCTGAGCAGGAGCATCGCTGGCTGCTCGCCCTCGAACGCATTCTCGACCGTACCGTCCGCTGGGCCGTCGTGAATCTGCCGGCGGACACCGAGCTTGGCGCGGTGATCGAGATGTTCAAGGCCCCCGTGGCAGAGCTGTTCGAGGTACTGCCTTCCGTACTCCTCGGCTCACAGCGCCAGGCGTTCGACGAGAAGCTGGAGGAGCTGGAGGCGGGCGGCGTGCGGGCGGAGACGGCTCGGAAGCTGGCGGCGACACAATTCCTCGGTGAGCTGATGGAGGTGACGGGTATCGCGCGCGAGGTAGACGTACCCGTCGCCGATGTGGGGCGCGTGTATTTCGCTCTCACCGACGGAGTGGACTTCGCTCTGCTCTTCGAGCTGCTGAACATGGCGACGGGCCAGGATATGTGGGAGCAACGGGCCGTGCAGGGTCTGGTGCAGGATCTGGGCGAAGCGCGGCGCGACCTGACCGTGGCGGTCCTGGCGCTCGAGTTCGAGGACGCCTCGATCGATGAGCGGCTGGCGCGGTTCTGCGAGAGAAACAACGATCGCTTGGGCGCGATACGTGAAGTGCTGGGGCAGTTGCTGAAATCTGACAACATCAACGTGGCTGCGCTGACCGTCGCGACCCGTGAGGTCGTGCGTCAGTCGAGGATCGTCTTGGAAGGCCGATCATGATTTGGCGTGCGTGGCTCGCGGGGCCAGACTGAATTGAAAGGTCGTACTCTTGCTCGTAA
>JASFTY010000520.1:0-3094 GCA_050050535.1 Gemmatimonadales bacterium
GCTCGCTGGAGCGGCTGACGGAAGCCGCCGACGCGGTGGCGGCGGGCGATTACTCACCTGCCCTCCCCGCCAGCGGCAGCGACGAGGTGGGTCGGCTCTCTGCGGCCTTCACGGTCATGGTGGAACGGGTCGACGAGACGCTGCGCCGGATCCGCGAGAGCCGCCACATGGCGGCGGTCGGCCAGTTCGCCTCGCGCCTCTCACACGAGATCCGCAATCCGCTGACGTCGATCAAGCTCAACCTGCAGCGGCTCGAGCGGCACGCGGCGGCTGGTCGGATGCCGGACGAGTGCGTCGGCCCGCTAGCAACGTCACTGGAAGAGGTCCGTCGCCTCGACGGGGTCGTTCGCGGCGCGCTCAGCCTGGCGCGGATGCGGCCGCTGGCACGGGAGGCGTGCTCAGTCCATGCCGTGCTGGATCGAGCCGTGGCCGCCGTGCGCCCGCAGCTCGAGGGGCAGGAGATCGTGGTCGATCAGAATCTCCAGGCGGCCAGCGATACCGTGCTCGGCGATGCGGAGGCGCTGAAAGGCGTCTTTCTGAACTTGTTTCTGAACGCGGCCGAGGCGATGCCGGACGGGGGCGAGCTGTGGATATCGAGCGAGGTCGTGCCGGGGCTGGAAGACGGCGCCAAAATGATTCGCGTCAGGGTGGCGGACCAGGGACCCGGCGTGAGCCCGGAGGTCGCCGACAAGATCTTCGAGCCCTTCTTCAGCACCAAGGGCGAAGGGACGGGGTTCGGCCTGCCCCTGGCGCTCAGCACGGTCGAAGACCACGGCGGCACGCTCAGGCTCGACGAGTCAGCGCCTGAGAGGACGGGCGCGGTCTTTGCAGTCGAGCTGCCGTTGGCCGCGGCGGAAGAAGAGAGTCGGAACAGATGAGCGAGCGCATCCTCGTCGTAGACGACGACCCATCGATCCGCAAGACGTTCGACGAGCACCTCTCGGAGGCGGGCCACGAGGTCCGAACCGCCGCCGACGCCGAGGGGGCGCTGGCGCTCCTCGACGACTTCGATCCGGCCCTCGTCGTGACCGACATCCGGATGCCGGGGATGGATGGGCTCGAGCTGCTGCGCCGGGTCCGCGCCGCATCGGATGCCGACGTGGCCGTGATCACGGCCTACGAGGACATGAAAACGGCGGTGGCCGCGATGCAGGCGGGCGCCTACGACTACCTGGTCAAGCCGCTCGACCTGGACGAGATCGATCAGCTGGTCGACCGCTGCCTCAAGGAGCGGACCCTGCGGCGTCGCGTCCGTCATCTATCGGCAACGGTCGCGGAGGGCCACGACGTCGATCGGCTCATCGGTCGTGATCCGAGGATGATCGAGATCTACAAGCTGATCGGCGTCCTTACCGGCAACCGCGCCACCGTACTCGTGACCGGCGAGACGGGGACCGGCAAGGAACGGATCGCCCGGGCCATCCACTTCAGCTCGCCTCACGCCGAGGAGCCCTTCATAGCCGTCAACTGCACCGCCCTGCCCGAGCAGCTCATCGAATCGGAGCTCTTCGGTCACGTGAAGGGCGCGTTCACCGGCGCTGTAGAGAACCGCAGGGGCTACTTCGAGCTAGCCGGGTCAGGGACGATCTTCCTGGACGAGATCGGCGACGCCGGGCCCGAGCTCCAGTCGAAGCTGCTCCGCGTCCTCGAAGACCACGAGTTCTTCCCCGTGGGGGGCGAGCGGCCGCGGCGCACGCTGGCCCGTGTGATCGCCGCCAGCCAGAGCCGCTTGGAAGATCTCGTCCGCGACGGCCGGTTCCGAGAGGACCTGCATTACCGGCTCAAGGTGGTGGAGATCGAGGTGCCGCCGCTCCGCGAGCGCAAGGGCGACATCCCCGTACTCGCCGAGCACTTCCTGGCGCGGATCGGCGAAGAGCTGCACTGCGACGTTCAGGGTCTCACACAGGAGGCGCTCAACCGCCTCACCTCTTACAACTGGCCGGGCAACGTCCGGGAGCTGGAGCACGCGCTCACCCGGGCCGTCGTCCTTTGCCGGGGCGGCGTCGTGGACGCCGAGCACCTTTCCATCGGCGGTGCCGAGCCGTTGGTGGCACCCGGCGGGGGCGCCGAGCCGCAAGACGACACCCTGGCGGCAGTGGAGGCCGCCCACGTCCAGCGGATCCTCGACCGGACCGGAGGCGTGAAGCGGCAGGCCGCCCAGATCCTCGGAATCTCACGCACGCGCCTCGACCGCCTCATCCAGACGTACGGGTTGAAACTGAAGTAGCGGCTTCTCCGCAGTGCACGCGCTCGCGTGGCCAGACCTCACGCCATTGGAGCATCGATGGTAGCGAATCGAGACCAGGTTCTGCTTCGTGTGGTAGTCCGAAACACCCACGGCAAGCGGCTTGATCCTTACATCTCACTCGCCGGCAAAAAGTTACAGCATTCGGTCGCGGTGGAACCATTCCTGTATGGGCTCGCGCGTGGAGTCTCGAGCTGCGTGACCATGCAACGAAGGATGGTGAGGAGAATCCCATGATCAGCCTGCTCCCCCGACCCGAGAACTGTGCCGGCGCGCCCGTGGTCCTGCAACGCACGGCACGGCAGCCACAGACGATCGCTCTGCTCTCCGCCTTAGTAGCCACCACCCTTTGCCTGGCTGCTCCCGACCTGCTTGCCCAACAAGGCCAGACGGCGGAGGTGCCTACCATCGAGCCCCACTTCACCCGGGTCTACGAGGTGGCAGGAGCTACACGGCTCCGATGGCCATCCTTGTCGCCCGACGGGCGGTGGATCGCATTCTCCGCATGGAGAGAAGACGATGAGGTCAGCCTGTGGCTCGTGCCTGCCGACGGCGGCGAGCCGATCCGCCTGACGCAGGGCCACTACGACGACCAGCCTGTGTGGTTTCCTTCGGGCAACCGAATCGCTTTCCGCTCCGACCGGCCAGCCCGTGGCGGGAACGGCGGCAGCTACGCCAACAGCTACGTCATGAGTCTTCCCATCGACCACGCAACGGGGAAGCCCACCGGTCCGCCCCGGCAGGTGAGCGTCGACAGATGTTACGCCTGGCTCGACGTCTCGCCAGATGGGGAGTGGATCGTCTTCCGCGGAGATAGCCTAGTGGTTGTTCCCTCAGCGGGCGGCGCCT
>JASFTY010000521.1:0-3085 GCA_050050535.1 Gemmatimonadales bacterium
AGTGCCACATCGAGCAGCATCCGGCGCGCCTCGACCGGCAGCGGCGCCCGCTTTTCCGGTTGCACGGTGCGGAGGAACTCGAAGCACGCCTCACCCGAGCCGGCCTCCACACAGCTCCGCCAGGTATCCGTCGCTCCGTACCAGTTGATCCGCTCGACCAGCCGCCGCCGCTCCTCCGGCGCGTACCAGACGGATAGCGGATCCGACAGGTCGCTGAGGCCGAGAACGTCACGGCAGGAATCCAGATCGCCCAGAAAGCAGAACCGCGCCGACCGCGAGTCCGCCGTGGCCAGCGCTACGTAGACGGCGTCGCTCCAACCACGCGCCAGCGGCTGGAACGGTAGCTCGCGAATGAACGAGCTGTCCGGATCGAGTCGTGCGGCGAGCTCGCGGCCGATCGCGCCCTCAACCGAACCCTCGAGCTCGTCGATGCGCGGCTCAGGAGGGTACGGGAGCCCGAAGTAGAAGACGAACTCCTCGCCCACCTCGCCGCGACCCGGTAACCGGAGGGAGGGTTCCACCACCTCCCACTGCTGCCGCGCGGTATCCTCGATCTTCTCCGCGTACTCGGGAGTCGTGATCAGCAGAAGCCTGCCGATGCGGAGCGTGTCGAGTCGCGACATCAGCTCCTCGTTCCGGGCCCGCTCCTGTTCTCGCTTTTCCTGCTCGATCTCTTCCAGCACCTCCGCGATCCGGTCGACCCGCGCTCGCAATTCCTCGACCGTCTGGCCGCTCGTCGGTGACGCCGTCAGCGTCAGAGCGAAAGCAGCGACCAAGGCGCTGGGCAAGACGCACGCTCTAGACATCGATGAGCATCCAGCGTCCGCTGAAGACGGTGAGCGGCCCCGGCGCCCGGGTGAGCCACGCCATGACTTCCCTACCGATACTGACCTCCCAGCCGGCGGCTCGGAGAAGCACATCCGCGGCGATGAAGACCGCCACCGCTCCCAGCACGATGGCCGCGGTCCGCACCGTGCCGGCGGAGATCGCGAAGAAGACGCCGTAGGCCACCAGGGCCGCGAGGGCGAAGCGCAGCGCCAGCGCGTTGGGGTAGGTCCGCAGGGTGGGCGGAATCGATGCCGCGGCCGCCGCTATCAGAGAACCCAACCAGAGGGCGACGATCGGTGCGGCCAGCAGGGCGGCGCCGGCGGCGAAGCGGAGCAGCGCGTAGCGCCAGCGCTCGACGGGGAGCGAGAGCGCGTAGACATGGTCCCCGCGGTGATCTTCTCTCCATGCCGTGACCGCCACCAGGAGCCCGAGCGCCGCCGCCAAGGCGGGGAACCACACCGCCCAACCCCTGACACCCTGGAGGACCCAGCTGGCCACGAGCGACTCACCCGCTCCCTGAATGGAGAGGATCGGGAGAGTGAACGCGACGATCACGCCCGGTAGCAGCGCCAGCCGCGTCCACTTCCACTGCGTGTAGAGGATGGCTCTGAACATCGCTTCTTCCCTCAGTCGCCGGGAGCCCTGGCGGTGCGCAGCAGCTCCACGAAGCTCTCCTCGAGGTCCAGGTCGATGACTTCCCTCACCGTCGCACCTACCCCCTCGACGTAGTTCCGCATCGGCGGCTCCCAACCGCGCACGACCCAGACCTCCGCGCCGGTCACGCCGTCGCCGATCTCGCGCGCGAGAAGAACGAACGGAGGATCCTCGAGCGCCGCCGGGGCGCCGACAACCCGCAGACGCTTGATCCCTCCCTTGAAGTCGCCTATCGGCATGTCGGCCACCATCTCGCCGTCGTCCATGAAGCCGATCCAATCGCATACGCGCTCGAGCTCATGCACGAGGTGGCTCGAGATGAAAACCGTGGCGTTGTGTTGCGAGACGTAGTCGAGCAGCGCCTCCAGGATATCGCGCCGCACCACCGGATCGAGGCCCTCGGTCGCCTCGTCCAGCACCAAGAGCTCGGGCGTCTGGGCCAGCGCCATCAGAACCATCAGCTGGCCCGTCTCTCCCTTCGACAGACGGGCAACGCGAAGGCTTCGATCGAGACCGAAGTGCCGAACCAGACCGTCGGCGCGTCCACCGTCCCAGGTCGGGTAGAAGGCCGAGTGGTAGCGCAACGTCTCGTCCACCGTGAGCCCGGGGTACAGGTGGGGCCGCTCCGGAACGAATCCCACTCGCGACAGCACGCGGTGGATGTCCTCGGGTATCGACTGGCCGAGGACGGTGATCTCGCCCGACTGAGCCCGGAGCTGGGCCAGGAGAAGCCGAATCGTCGTCGTCTTCCCCGCCCCGTTCGGCCCGAGAAAACCGTAGATCGATCCGCTCGGGATGCGAAGGTTCAGGTCCCTGATCTCGAAGCTCTTTCCCAATCGGCGACAGACCCCGCGGGTTTCGATCGCGTAGCTCATTAGGCCGTCCCTCCCAGCTCGCGCCTCAGCGCCCCCAATAGCTCATCGCCATCGAGGCCCAGCCGCGCCGCCTCCTTCAGCATCGCCCGCACCAGACGCACCGCCTGCTCCGCTCGCGCAAGCTTGCGCCTCGCACTCTCGACCTCGCGCACGAACGTGCCCGCGCCCTGACGCATCTCCACGAAGCCCTCGCCCTCCAGCTCGCGATAGGCCTGCACGACGGTGGCGGGGTTCACCCGGAGCCGCTTCGCCAGTTGCCTGACCGAGGGCAACACGTCGCCGGGGGCCAACTCAGCCGCCGCCACCGCCGAGCGGATCCGCGTGGCGATCTGGTCGTAGAGAGGAATCGGGCTTCTGGGGTCTAACTGATCGAACATCGAGGCTCGCACTGTATCGGTTTACCTATACAATGATACACCATGGGCCTCAAACGGTCAAGGGCCGCAGAACTCCCCGGACCCGCCGCGTTGATCGCCGGCCCGACTCGACCCATCTTTCGCCTGTCATTCGACACACGAGAAGCGACGGGCAGCACGGCCGCACAGGCCCCGGCTGCCACGTCTCGTCTGCAACGAGAGACACGCGATGAAGCTCAGCGAATACCAGGAGCGAGCCCACCGGACCAGCTTGGGGACGTGTTACGGCGAGGACGCCGCGATGGGCCGGCTGCTCTATCCGACACTCAAGCTGGCCGGCGAAGCGGGCGAGTTCGGCGAGAAGGTCGGCAA
>JASFTY010000522.1:0-3081 GCA_050050535.1 Gemmatimonadales bacterium
CGACGTGTCCGCCGCCGCGACCCGCGAGGCCAGCGACAACAGGTTCTGCATCGCCACGCTGTTCGACACGAAGTCGCCGAGTCGGTAGCGCATCTCGGTCAACTCGGCCCGAACACCGCGCCGCAGCACCTCCTGGCGCCGGCCCACCAGAGCGCTCAGCGTCTCCTGCAACGACGCATCCGGCAGCCCCAGGTACACGACCGCCATCACGCCCGCCGCCAACAGCGCCGCCCGGTCCTCCGGGTCCTCCTCCTCCGCCAGCACGATCAACTCCGGACCGTCCGGCAGGCCGCGCAACACGTCGACCACCTCGGCCGCCGGCCAGCGCAGACCCCCGCGCGTGGCGATCACCAGGTCACAGCTCTCTCCACCGACCCGCGCCCACAACTCGGCCGGCCGACTCACCAGCGAGACCAGCGCGTCGGCGCGGCGCAGGACGCGGACCAGGCGGCGGCGCAGCGGCGCGGAGTCGACGACGACGAGCACGCGGACGAGCATTCGGAACCTCTTTTCCTTTCCGGCAAAATAATACCGATCATACCGGAACGCAATGTCCGATTCGACGGCGAAGGGCGAGGGGTAGGCAGCGGCGCGACGCCCCAACTCGTTACACGTCAAGCGGTTGGAGAGGATGGCCCGACCGGCTGCGGGCCCGGCACGCCGGTTGCCTCCACCCTGAGCGGGAGGCGGAGGGGTGGCGACGTGCCACCCTCCCTGTACTCCGGACAACCGCATGGAGGCAACGATGAAGAACCCGAAGGAGACGAAGAAGGGGACCACGCCGCAGACGCCGAAGCAGAGTCCGAAGCCGGCGACGAAGCCGAGCGGACCGAGCGGGCCGCAGAAGTCCGAGGGGCAGCCGGGCCCGATTCGCCCGGAGACGCCGAAGCGCTGAACGGGGGGGGTCAGTGGGAAGCGCCTAGGGCCGCGCCGCAGCGGCCCCAGGCACGTGAAACGGACAGCTGACCGGAGCCCCGCGGTCGCTGGTCCGAGCTCGGCCCGAGCGGGGGCAGCGGAAGATCGAGGGACGAGCTGAGAGTCGGTCTTTGAAGACGAGACGAGAGGGGAGTCCTTGGAAATGAGAACGATGAGATACGCGCTGCCGACGGTGCTGCTGATCTTCGCCGCGGCGTGCGCGAAGTCACCGCAGGCGGAAGTCGATGCAGCGCAGGCGGCGTTGGACTCGGCGAAGGCCGCCGAGGCGGCGGAGTACGCGCCCGAATCGCTGACAGCAGCTGAGGATGCCATGGCGAAGCTGGATGCCGAGATACAGGCCCAGCAGGGACGCTTCTTCATGTTCCGGTCCTACGACCAGGCGAAGCTGGACGCTCAGGCGGCGGTAGAAGCCGCGCGCGTCGCGGCGACGGACGCGGTGGCGGCGAAGGAGCGAGCCCGGGTCGCGGCGTCGGAGGTGCTCACGCATGCGAACGCGTTGTTGAGCGAGGTGAGCCAGATGCTGGCCGTGGCACCGGCTGGCAAGGGGACGGCGATGGACATCGCGGCGCTGAGGGGTGACCTGCAGTCCGCATCGCAGATTTTGCAGGAGGCACAGCAAGCGTTTGACGCGGGTCGGTACAATGAGGCGACCGCGAAGGCGACAGGCGCGGTGGCGGCGACCGAGGAAGTGCGAGCGGCCATCGAGCAGGCCCGACAGGCTCGCGCAGGGCGCACATGAGCTGTCGGCGTTGATGGCACAGGCACGAAGTTCTGAGCAGGGCCTCGTAAGCGAGGCCCTGCCGTATTCACACGACCCGTCGACTGGGAGAGGGCGGTGGCGATGGGGGGAAGACTGAGCAGAGTCAGACTGGGAAGACTCGGGAGCCTGATCGCGGTCGCGGCGACCGCGGTTCTGCTGGTGGGCGCTGCGGCGGTGTACATCTGGCTGGAGGGTCGCATCAGGGAGCCGAGCGAGATGGCGGCGGCCGCCGTCGAGGCGGTGGCCGCGGCGCGGCAGGCGGACGCCGCCACGTGGGCACCGGGGCAACTGGGGATCGCCGAATCGACGTTACGAGCGAGCCTGGCCGAGCAACGACGCCAGGCCGTTCGTCTGTTCCTGCTGCGCAGCTACGAGGAGGCCCGGCGCGGGTTCGTTCTTGCGCAGAGCCAGGCTTACGAGGCGGCGGTCAGCGCGGGTCGCGAGCGGGTAGCGGCCGAGGAAGAGGCCGCCGCCCTCCTGGGCCGGGCGTCGCGCGCGGTGGAGACGGCGAGCCGATTGGGCCGCGACATCCGGCTGGACCGGGCGGGGCGTCGGCAGCTGCTGCAATCGCAGTCGGCGCTGGCCCAGGCGGAGTTCCAACTTCGGCAGGGCGATCCACGGCAGGCGCAAGAGCTCGCGAACCGGGCGCTGGTCAGCGCGCAACAGGCCGCCGGGCAGGCAACCGACCTGGCCGCGCGGTTCGTGGACGAAGAGCAGGTTCAGACGTGGCGGCGCTGGATCGATGAGACGATCGCCGCCTCGAGACGGTCGGGCGGCGCCGCGATCATCGTCGTGAAGGAGAAGCACCTGCTGACCCTCTACGTGGGCGGCAGGGCGGTTCGCTCCTACGAGGCGGACATGGGGCAGAACACCCTGAACGACAAGCTGCGGGCAGGTGACCAGGCGACGCCGGAGGGGCGCTATTTCATCACCGTCAAGAAAGGGCCTCGGCAGTCCCGATACCACCGGGCGCTGGGACTCGATTATCCGAACGTGGCCGATCTGAGACGCTTCGACGCAGCGCGGCGCGCGGGCCAGATCACGGGGGCCGTGGGGCCCGGTCGGCTGATCGAGATCCACGGAGAAGGCGGTCGCGGGTGGGACTGGACCGACGGCTGCATCGCCCTGTCCAACGTCGACGTGGATGACCTGTTCGCGCGGGTCCAGGTGGGCACGCCGGTGACCATCGTGGGCGGCGACGGCGGCGGCGGCATGTTCTCCGAGGCTCTCCGCACGGCCGGCGACCGAGACCCTATCCCATGAATGCCATTCCACTCGCAGCCGATTGGGCACAGCGACTCCTTAGCCGGACGCGCTCGTGGTGGCGGCGCGACCTGGCCCGGGCCTGGGCCCTGCTTGCCGGAGGACGCCGACGGACGGTGCTA
>JASFTY010000523.1:0-3077 GCA_050050535.1 Gemmatimonadales bacterium
GGCGACGACGACGCGAACCCTGCGCCGGGTGAACTGGAGGTCGGAGCTGCGCTCCAGTAGCATCTTCTCGGCGACGGTGAGCCTCGAGTTCGTCTGGTCCATATCCGCGTCTCTTTCGTTTCAGCGCTACTCGAGCGCTGGCTTGGAGCGTTGGGAGCCTGGCCCGGGGACAGCGGCGATCTCAGGGCCTCGGGAATCTCACTTACACTGTCCCCCCGGTACGCCGGGAGGGTCGTCGGCTGCTGACGCTCTCACAGACGCAGCCTGGCGCCCTCCCATCATGTTGACGATCGGATCCTCTGGGTCAGCGCCGGCTCGATCCCCATCAGCCGTTCGCAAAGCACGAGTTGACCGCGGTGGTACATCTCCTGAGCGATGCCGTGGTTCAGCCAGGCCAACCGGGTACCCTGCTCGCCATCGAACCGCTCGATCAGCTGCAGCATGTGCAGTTCGCCCGCTTCGAGAAACTGCTGCTCCGCGGTGTCGATCGTGGTCTGGAGCAAGTTCAGAAGCTCCGTCTTGGTGGTGGCTGCCTTTACGGGAGCGGCGTAGAGGCCGAGTAGCTCCGGCCACCGCGCGCGTCGGAAGTCGGTGTCCGGACGAGTCAGCTCTCCCGTCATCATCAGGGCTACTTCGAGGATGTGCTGCAGCAGCTCGGTTACGCTCCTGACCTCAGGGGTCGGCCGGAAATCGAAGCGGTCCGCGGGGATATTATCCACCTCTGCGACGAGGCCCTGGCGCACGTCGCGCCAGCTCTCCAGCGTTTCCTCGAGCAACGTCTTGAACGGCGTCATCATCGGGCTCCAGAGCTAGTCCGCGGTTGCGGCTTCGCGCCGGCCGCCTGCGGCCTCTGCACAGGCGCAAGCGATGCCGACTGTAACCGTGGGGATGATGAGGTACGTCAGGCCGATATCGGCCGCGTACTCCGCGAGGCTCATCTCGATCGGACCGCTGAGCATCAAGGGAAGGTCGATGATCACGCTGATGGCGAACCACAACGCGCCCAGCAGGATCCCTTCTCTAAGATAGTCCGACCTCACCTTTCGAAGATAAAGCACCCCGCACACGACCGTCGCGACCGTCACGACCACAGGCATGATCGACTCGAACAGCGGACGCGCGGATTCCCGGAGCGGGGAGATGAGGAGCGCCGCGACGAATGCGACGAGCCAGATCAGGAAACCGAAGGTTACCGCCCTTGCTCTTGCAACCATGCTTCCCTCCAGCAAATGCTCCCGTTAGCCCGTCGGCGGCAGACTCGCCTGTATCGTCCGTTCCGCCCCTTCCCCCACCTCGATCAGCACGAAGCTTTCGGGCTCGCCTCGCTCACCGCGCCGGATCGCAGCCGCCACGCCGCGGCCATCGACGTGGATGCTGTCGTGTCGGCCCGGAAAGACAGCCCGCCAGCGGAGCGGCCCCCCCGATTCGTTGACCAGCCGTGTCTCGGTCAGACCCACGTGATGAACGGTTATCCGGTTGCCGAGCACGGGGACGTGCCCGATTCGGGCCCAGGGCACCTCCGGCGGAAGACGGGGCTTCGTCTCGATCAGGGAGCTCGAGGCGATCGGGTTGACCCCCATCAGGTAACGGACGATGACCCCGACCGCCGTGAACGGGTTCTCGGGATATTCGCGCCGCGGCAGCTCGGGATCGAGCTGGCCCATCAGGTACCGAAAGCCAAGCTCGTTCCGACCGACCGCGTAGTAGACCTCGGCCAGGTAAGCGTTGACTTCGACGATGGCACCTTCATGCAGGTTCTCGACCAGCCGCTCGCGTCGCTCACCCTCTTCCACGATGCCGAAATACAGCGGGAGGATCTGCAGCAACGGGATATCGGTGGTGTCGAAGGTGCCATCCTGAACGATCGAAGTATTGAACCGCTCGAGCTCGGGATTCCACCACGCGTCGTTGTACAATCGCCTCAAGCGATCGGCCTCCCTGCCGAACGCGCGCGCCTCGCCCGTTTCGCCACGCAACGACAGTATCCGGGCGTATGCAAGATTGGCCGCGTACTGAGCGGCGACCAGATCGCCGCCGGTCAACGCTCTGGGCCCCCTGCCCTCCCAGTAAGTCGGGATCCCGCGGTAGCCGGCGTCTTCGGGGCTCTCCATGATGCCGTCTCCGTTCGGATCCCAAGCGCTCACGTAGTCGGTCAGGCTGCGTCGATAGAAGTCATCGAACACGGGGTCGTGCAAGTAGTCGTCGTCACCCGTCCACTCGAATATGCGGTAGCAGCTGTGAATGACATCGAAGTTCGCCGGTAGGTTGTACCAGAAATCCTCGTCGCTTCTATAGTCGACGGGAGCCGGTCGGTCGTAGCGATTGACCTCCCAGAAGCCGCACCAGTCCCTCGATTCGGCGATGCTCAGGGCAAACGTCCGCATCATGTTCTTGGTGTGGTCGGCCAGCCCCAGCGACAGCGCGCCCAGCGACTGGTGCGAGACATCGCGCATGCAAAAGGCCTCGCGACCCGGCAGAGCGGCCTCGTACCAGGGGCCCACGGGATCATCACCCTCGAACACGTAAGCCAGCGCCTGCCGCTTCGCCCAGCGGAAGCCAGCGTCCAACGGCTCGTAGCCCGACGATAGTACGAGGCTCCCGTACGACGGCTCCTCCCCCGGACCGCGAGCTCGCTGCGCGCAGCCCCAGGTCAACGACGAGCACAGGGCCAACAGCGAGGCGCCCCACGCCCTGGCCAGGCGCCGGGTTCTGCGAGGAAATCGAGTGTGCCGACCGGAGAGAGCATAGCAGGCACCGATCGCTGCCATGCGCGGCAGGACATACGCCTCGAAGGAGCGGAAGATGTACTTCGGTTGGCGCCGGTGCTCAGCTTCCGACATGCTCAGCCTCCCGTCGCTTCGCGCTCTTGCGATCGAGCAGCGGCCTGAGGAACTGACCCGTGTAGCTCCTCTCCAGCTGCGCCACCCGTTCCGGCATACCCGCCGCCACGACTTCTCCACCCTCGTCGCCGCCCTCCGGCCCCAGATCAATGATCCAGTCCGCCGTCTTGATGACGTCGAGCTTATGCTCGATCACGACCACGGTATTGCCGTGGTCGACGAGCCGGTGCAGCACGT
>JASFTY010000524.1:0-3073 GCA_050050535.1 Gemmatimonadales bacterium
GCCGAGCCCGATCCGCCTAATTCGCTGCGCCAGGTCGGTGATCTCCGGAAGCGGGTATCGGTTCGCATCGATCACGTTGTCGAGGAAATGCGTCGACGTGTGGACCGCCTGGCGCAGCCCATCCCAGTCAATAATCCCTTCCTTGACGAAGGCACCCAGGTTGACCGATCCCAGATTGCACACGTCGAAGGGCAAGAGCGGCTGCTCGCCGCATGGATTCGTCGCTTCGTAGGAGCCCAGATGCGGTACCGGATTGTGGTAGTTCGCCTGGTCGACGAAGAAGACCCCAGGCTCGCCGTTCGCCCAGGCTCCCTCGACGATCTTGTCGAACACTTCCCGCGCCCGCAGCCGTGCCACGACTTCCCCGTTGCGCGGGCTGATCAGGTCATACTCATCATCCGCCTGCACCGCGCGCATGAACTCATCGGTCACCGCAACCGAGATGTTGAAGTTCGTGACCCGATCGTTGTCGCGCTTGCAGGCGATGAAGTTCAGAATGTCCGGGTGGTCGACCCGCAGAATCCCCATGTTGGCTCCACGCCGCGTCCCACCCTGCTTCACCGCCTCCGTCGACGCGTCATAGACCTCCATGAAGGAAACCGGTCCGGAGGCGACACCCATCGTCGACCTCACCACATCCCCGCTGGGCCGGAGCCGCGAAAACCCGAACCCCGTGCCGCCCCCGGACTGATGAATCAGCGCCATGTTCCGCAGCGTCGTGTAGATCCCCTCCAGCGAATCCTCCACCGGCAACACGAAACACGCTGATAGCTGGCCTAGCGGGCGACCGGCGTTCATCAACGTCGGTGAGTTCGGCTCGAACTGCCCGCTGGCCATGATGTCATAGAACCGCTCCGCTGACTCCTGCGCCTCCGCTCCGCTCGCTCCGTACCGCACGTCGACCGCCCCGATCGCCCGCGCCACCCGCCAGAACAGCTCCCTCGGCGTCTCTAGCGGACGCAGCTCGTCATCCTTCACCAGGTAGCGCCGCTCCAGCACCGTGATCGCGTTCTCGCTCAGATCCGGATCGGGCAGCTCCGCCGGTGGCGTCACCGGCAGCTCGACTTCCCTGCCCCGCACTGCGACCGTAGCCGTCATCGAGCGATGTCTCTCCGTCCCTCTCTGTCCCGGTGTCTGCAATTGTCAGCGAGTTCTTTAGGAGATGAAAGGCCTGAGCGCGCGCCGCCGCGCTTACTTCTCCCGGATCATTCTATGTGTTGGCTTTGACCTGATTCCGCTTCGGCCTCCCGGCTGGTGGCGGGGGAGGAGGCCACTCGCGTCCCGATACGGGCATTGCCCACAATATGTAGTACCGTCGTCAACCGGCGACCCCAAATATAGGGCACACTCGCCTATTGTCAAGGTTTCTCCGCTCGGGCGCCGACCGGCTCCAGCCAGCCCGCCGCACACTCTAAGCTCCGTGCTGATAAGCTCTTATACACCCTGACCGGGTGGGAAAAGCCAGGCCTCATGAGCCCTGGTTAGCCGGAGGTAATCGCGCCGGGTGAGCTCGATCCGGGCGAGCAGTTCGTCGTCGACCGGCCGAGGACGGTGGCGTTGGGAGCGCTGAAGGCATCGGGGTGGATGCCAGACGTGTTGTGCTCTTTCAATCTTGGTTCCCCTGAGAGGTTTGCAGTGTGCCGTGTGCGGTTTGCGGTGGCCCTCGGAGTACAGCATACCGTCTACCGCATAACGCACATCGATTAGCGACGCGCCGCCCCGAGCAAGAACCGGCGAATGCCGAGCAGCACGCCACGCGCATACGCCTCTTGCCAAACGGGACTCCTCAGGCCCGCCTCCTGCTCCGGTATCATCATGAAGGCGCCCTCGGTGAGGGCCGCGGGCATCCAGGTAGGCCTCACGAGGGCGAGGCTGGCGCGGCCGAAGCCGAGGTCGCGGAGTCCCATCGTCTCGAGCAGGCTGTACTGAAGTGCCCGGGCCAGGTCGAGCGAGTGGCGGTGGAAGTAGTAGACGCTGGTACCGTGGCGCTCGAACGGATTCACGCCGTCCGGCAGCGCGTTGTTGTGAATCGATACGAGAACGTCGGCATCGAGAAGTTCGGCGAGATACGTGCGATCGTAGAGGCGGACGACGCTGCGGTCGGCGCGCGTCAAGATCACGCGCGCTCCCTCTTCCTCCAACAGCCTCTTGAGCTTGAAGCCGATAGCGAGATTGGCCTCGCCTTCGTAGAGACGCGTTGGTCCAGTGGCCCCACCGGGCGGATGACCGGGATCCACCACTACGGTCCGACCGGCGAGCGGTCGCGCCGGGTCAATGGCCGGCGGCTTACGGATTTCCAGAACGAGGACGCCGCGCTGGTAGCGTGCCCGGTAGCCCCAGGGCTCGCTCGCCAGGTCGATGTGCAGGAGGTATCGATCGGAGCCGGCCTGGCGCCAGCGAGCGGCCTGCAGGAAGGGATCGCTGGGCCCGTACTGCAGCCAATCGGTGTTCGAGTAGGCTCCGTGAAGGGTGAGCGTCAGACGAGCGCCGTCGACCTCGACCCCGTACGGCACGCGCTCGGTGACGGAGACGTTCACGCGCAGCCTGTCCGGCTCGCCGATGAACCTGACCGTACCGACTCGTGCCCGCTCGGGCAGCGACGCGCCGGGCAGCCAGACGAGCTCCTCCGCCGCTACCCATGCCTCGGTTCGCCCGTCGAGTGCGAGCCGCACCGTCGCGTTGCGCCGACCGCTGACCCTGGCGCGCACGCCGTCGGTCCACTGCCAGTGAGTCGTGGCGCCCGGGCCGGCCCGGCCGATCACGAAGCCGTCGCGCCCTGTGCTGGACGGCTCTTCTCGCAACTCGACAACCGGCCCCCGCTCTCCGAGGACCCAGAGGTCGAGAGGCAGCGGCGTACGTACGGTGTCATCGGCGAGGACAACTTCCAGCTGCGCACACTCGGGGGGCACGATTGCTTCACGGGGCGAGTCCTCTCCCTCGAGCGGAGCCCTTGCGACCTCGCCCGGCATCTCAGGGAGCGGTGACTCGGCCGAATCCGTAACGACCGCCAGGCTGTCGCCGACCGCCACGGTATCCGGCGGCGGCGCGCAGTAGTGTATCAGGTCTGGGAGGC
>JASFTY010000525.1:0-3066 GCA_050050535.1 Gemmatimonadales bacterium
CCGGCCGCAGCATGACGATCATGTACGAGCTGCCGGGCCGGTAGGCCGCGAGGTGCTCCGGTGTGCCGGTACCGCGCTCGACGTGGAAGCCGCCGACCATGTGCAGCACCAGCGCGTCCGGCCGCCGCATCAGGTAGTCGGCGATCGAGTACCCCATCGTCGCATCCCACAGCGCCTGGCTGTGCAGCTGGTTACCCATCGTGTCGTGCGAGCCGACCGGCGCGCGCGGCTGCACCGGCTCCTCCCCCTCTTCCGGCTCGGGGATCGGCACGCCGCACTTCATGCCCTCCTGCGCCATCACCTCGGAGATGGCCTGGATCCACTGGTCGCGGTACGCCTCCGACGGCTGGCCGTACGGCAGCGGCGCCAGGCTGGCCAGCGCCGCGGGGCTCAGATCGTACAGCGACTCGCGCCCGTGCCTGGTCACCCGGCTCGCGTAGCGCCGCGGCGCGTTCGCCGCGATCACTGCCAGCCCGTTCTGCTTCGCGAACTCGACCAGCGGCCGGTAGTCGGTCTCGTAGCGCGGCCACGGCCGACTGGCGGCCAGGAACGCGCTCTCGCTGATGAGACCCCGCAGGTACTCGTCGAGGATCGTCTGCACGTCGCGCTCGAAGAACTCGAGCGACAGCGCCACCGGGCGCGGCGCGCCGTCGTTCGAGTCCGGGGCTCCGTAGGCAGCGTACGCCCGCTCGAGCAGCTCGGCCTCGAGCATGTGGCCGGTCGGGTCGTCGTGCGACTCGCCGACGAACACGACCTCGTGCCGCCCCATCGCGGCGACGATGTCGTCGAGCGTGGCCGGCGAGCCGGCCCCGGTGAACACGCGGTACTCGCCCGGCACATAGGCGCTGTCCGGGATTCCCGGGGAAGAGTCCTGTGCGCCGACCGGCGGCGCGATCATCAGAACGAGCAGCTGCGCCGCGAGAATCGTCTTTCTATCCATGGCCCGATTTGATCCGCCTATTTTCAGTTTACACCCGATTGTTGGTCTTCTGCAGCGCGCGAGCGCGCCCTGCGAATCATCCGCTCAACTTGGCTGTTGACATTAGCCCAGAGAAGCTCGACTTCGGGGTGCTCGCTCTGGAACACTCGAAAGACCTCGTCTGCAAAAGCCTGCCCTATAACTTCCACGCCCTTGAAGTTGAGTACGACTCTTCGGAAGCCTTCAAAGCGACGTACCAATCTTCGCGCCTGTGATCTGGACACAAGGTTTTCGTCTCCATGCGTGGCCAAAGCAACCGGGACGTGAGTTACGTCGAACGCATAGTCCCCTTCTTCCCCGGACGTGAACTCGTCAAAGACCCGTTCAATCCTCCGCTCAGTCTGAGGATCAATTTTCATCTGGACAGCCGTCCCGTGAAACTGACTCGTTTGCTCCACCAGCCAATCAGTTTCGCCGCCATTCGGCAGATGCATATAGGAAAGCGTGCCTGACCGTATCACGAACTCATCGAACATCCGACTAGCGAAGAAGATCCCCTCTCCAGTGTGTCGTTGTGGATCTGTCGTCAGCTTTCCTTTGGCCAGCTCGAGTACAGAGTCCAGTTCGTCCTCAAGATCAAGCTCCTGGCGGATCTTCCTGAAGATCCCGATACCATCGTCAGTGACTTGCAGGTCCACCGCTGCTGCCGAGAGCCCGAGGTTGACCCGAACGCTTGTTCCCCCGGAATGCTCGATGGCGTTGTTCAACATCTCCGTGAAGCCGTAGTGGCAGATGTCTTCCGCGGCGGCTCCCACCTCGCCCAGGGCCGGACGCACGAAGTTACGCCAGACCCGGTGCTCCTCCAAGTCGTCTTGCAGCGAGAAGGTCTTGGCGGTCGACGTGGTTGCCAGTGAGTACCTTCTTCTGCGGGTTCTTCCTGAAGCAATGATGACCCCCTCGTCCGCAAGCCGTCGGAGATGCCGATTCACTGCCTGACGTGAGATTCGGAACTTCTCCGCTGCGATCCGAGCAACATCCTCTGGATGCTTCGGGATCTGGCGGATCAGGAAGTCTCTGATCTCCTCTGTTGTGTGCTCCATCATACTATTATTGGAAACTGGTCTCGTTGAGATTGGAAACACACACGCGAAACTAGTTTCCAATGTCGCGAAGGTCAAGTGGTGGTGCGGAGTCCGGCCATTCGGGGAGGGGCGGATCACAACCCTGCGATGCGGGGAAGGCGAGGTGGCGCACGGCTGCAGCCGGTTCGGATAGCTTGCAGAGCGGGATCATTCGACAACGCTGCGAGCCGAGGCTAATCCGCCCGCAACACGTCCACCGGGTTGACTCGCGTAATACGCCGGGCAGGTACGTAGCTGGCCAGTGCACACACCAGCACGATCGACGCGGCGACGACGCCATACGTCGTCGGGTCCGACGGCTCGACTCCGAACAGGAAGCGGGCGAGCAGGCTGGAGGTCCAGAGCGCGCCCACGAGACCGACCACGGTTCCGGCGAGGCCGACGACCAGGACGCCCCGCACCGTCGTCCCGATGAGCCGCGCCGCCCGCGCACCCAGCGCCATCCTGACGCCCATCTCCCGCGTGCGCAAAGCCACGCTGCGGGCCGCGACCCCGAAGACGCCGGCCGCGGCGAGCAGGGCCGCGAGGATTCCGAAGACGCCGATCAGGAGCGCGCGGTAGCGCTCGTTCTCGGTGGACCGCGCGACGAGCGCCGCGACCGTCGTGGCGTTCTTGACCACGAGGTCGGCGTCCACCGTCCTCACGGCATCGCTCATCAGCGGAATCGCATCGCGCGGCCGCAACCCGGTGCGAGCGACGAAGCAGATCGTCTCGTCCGGGTGCTGGACGAAGGGGATGAAGAAGGCCGGCTCGGTGCCGGCGTGGAGTACCTGCCTCTTCATATCGCCGGCGACGCCGACGACCGTGACGGGCCCCGGGGAACCGCCCCAGAAGAAGCGCGCGCCGATCGGCGACTGATCGGGCCAGTAGCGCCGCGCCATCGTCTCGTTGATCACCACGGCCAGCGGCGCCTCCGGCCCGTCCGTCTCGGCCAGCGGGCGTCCGGCGAGCAGCGGAACACCGAGCGTCTCGAGGTAGCCCGGCGCCACCTGATAGCCGAGCGGC
>JASFTY010000526.1:0-3065 GCA_050050535.1 Gemmatimonadales bacterium
GCGGAGTTTCTCGCCGGTGTCTTGGAGGCGGGAGCCGAGATCGCCATCGCCTCGCCGTACGACCTCGACGGCGCGGCAGCCGAGCGGCTGCTGGGTCGCCTCGCTGTGGCGCGGCTCGTCACCGGCGAGTTCCGCGGCCAGCCGGCCCGCCTCGATTCGGGACGCCTCGCGGACCTCTTCATGACCTTCGCCGGGATCGCCCGCGAACTGTCGCCTCGTTACATAAGCGAGCTCGAGGTCAACCCGCTGGTCATCGCCGGTGAACGCCTGCTACCACTCGACGTCCTGGCGAAGTGTGGTCGGGTCAGCGAGCTGCGTCCGGATGCTCGCCCTCTCCACAAGATCAGGAACCTCTTGGAGCCGCGCTCGATCGGCATCGTCGGCGTCTCGGAGCGCAAGAATCCCGGCCGCCTCATACTGGACAACCTGGTCCGGGAGGGTTTCGATCGAGACCGCATCCAGGTGGTCAAGCGGGGGTCGGCGACCATAGAAGGCTGTCGTTGCTATCCCGATGTCGAATCTCTGCCGGGGCGGCTGGATCTGCTCATTCTGGCCGTCGCCGCCGCACAACTACCCCAGCTGCTGGCCGCGGTCGTTGAGCACGAGAAGGCGGAGAGCATCATCTTGATACCGGGGGGACTGGAGGAGAAGAAGGGCGGCGAAGACATCGTCGCCCGCGCGCGCTCGGTCCTGGACCGCGCCCGGCGCAGTGAGTGGGGTGGCCCCGTGATCAACGGCGGCAACTCGATGGGGATCCGTTCCCGGCCGGGCGGCTACGACACGACGTTCATCCCGACCTACAAGTTGCGAGGCACGTCGACCGGCACTCATCCGATCGCGTTCATCTCACAGAGTGGTGCGTTCTACGTCGCCAAGGGCGGCAAACTCGGTCTCGACCCCAAGTACGCCATCTCGATCGGCAACCAGATGGACCTGACGATCGGAGACTACTTGACCTATCTGAAGGATGACGATGAGCTCGAAATCTTTGCCGTCTACGCCGAGGGGTTCAGGCAGCGAGACGGACTGAAGTTCATCGAAGCGGCACGGCAGATCACCGCGCAGGGCAAGGCGGTGATCCTCTACCGCGCCGGCCGCACCCCGGCCGGGGCGGCCGCGTCCGCCAGCCACACGGCGGCCATCGCCGGTGACTACCTGGTGAACCGTGAGCTCGCCGGACAGGTGGGCGTGCTGGTCTGCGAGACGACGGCGGATTTCGAGGACATGGTCAAGCTCTTCGCGCTGCTGGGCGACACCCGCGTCACGGGGATGCGCCTGGGCGCGGTCTCCAACGCAGGGTTCGAGTGCGTGGCCATCTCCGATCATCTCGGCCACCTGGAATTGGCCGGCCTTACGGGACACACCCGCGACGGATTACTCTCGATCCTGAAGGGTTGCCGGATCGACGAAGTCGTCGATCTTCGCAACCCCGTGGATCTGACCCCGATAATGCCCGACGCCCCCTTCGTGGAGGGCTGCCGCCTCGTCCTGGCCGACGAGAACGTCGATATCGGCCTCGTGGGTTGCGTACCGCTCACGGCGGCCCTACAGACCTTAGCCCCGGCCGAAGCCCACGGCGAGGACGTCTACGCCGAGGACTCCGTCGCGCGCCGGCTCGTGAAGCTCAAAGGTCAGGTGGCCAAGCCCTGGGTGGCCGTGGTCGACGGCGGCCCGCTCTTCGACCCGATGGCCCGAATACTCGAGCAGGGTGGGATCCCCACGTTCAGGACCGCGGATCGTGCCCTACGTTTGTTTGGCAGGTTCTGTAGTGCTAAACTAGGGCTGTAACCAACCCTAACCCTGACGACGCAGCCATTGCGCCCGGCAGTCGAGGAAGAGACTCTATGACGAAGCCACGCCAGATGTTTCCCAACGCGAGAATACCCTACGGCACGTGGGGAAGCAGCTTTTTCCCCGCCTGGCAAACTTCCGCCCTGGCGGAGGTCAACATCGGCCAGTTCGCCGGCGAATCGATGGCCCGCATCCTGGGCCTGCGAAACGTGCCGATGAGCGAGATCGAGTACCTGATCATCGGCTCGACGGTCCCCTGGCACTGGAAGTTCTGGAACGCGCCGCTGGTGGCGAGTTGCATGGGCCTTCGCATATCGGGCTACCATATGGAGCAGGCCTGCGCCACGGGTCTCCAGGCGGCGCTGCTGGCCGGCGCCGAGGTGGATACCGGCTCCAACGACGTGGTCGGCGTCCTGACCTTCGACCGAACCAGTGACTCGCCGGTGGGAGTGTTCCCGGAGCGCCGGGCCCACCAGCGCACACAGGCGATCGCCGATGTCTGGGACAACTTCGGTTTCGATCCCGCTACGGGTAACGCGATGATAACCGCCGCCGGCATTACGGCGCGCAAGTACAAGTGTGACCGCGCCGAGACCGACGATGTGGCCTTCCTGCGCTACGACCAGTACTTCGACGCGAAGAAGTCCGGGTTCCTGGACCGAGTCATGGTCCCGCTCGATGTACTGAACGTGCAGGGCCGACCGTTGGGTCGCGTCGACGACGACTATGGCGTGCGCATGGTGACAATGGCCGGCCTGCGTGCCATGCGCGAGCTCGATACCTGCGTCACCGGCGGCGGCCAGACGCATGCCTCCGATGGTATGTCGATGCTGCTGGTGACCAGTAAGGAGAAGGCCAAGGAACTCAGCCCGCGACCGGAGATCGACATCCAGTTCGTCGCCAAGAGCGAGACTCGGACCCATCCCAGCCTGATGCCCGAGGCTCCGGCGTTTGCGGTACAGAAGCTTCTGGGGGTGACGGGACTGACCATGTCCGACATGGCGGTGGTCAAGAACCACAATCCCTTCGCCGTCAACGATGTCATCTTCTCGAAGCTACTCGACTACGACTGGCGCAAGATGAACAACACCGGCTGCCCGCTGGTCTGGGGGCACCCCCAGGGGCCGACGCTCACCAGGGTCATGCTCGAGGCGTTGGAGGAAGCGGTCGATCTGGGCGGTGGCCACGTTCTGGTGTTCGGTTGCGCCGCCGGCGACCTCGGCATCGCATCCCTGTTCAAGGTCTCGTAAGGAGATAGGTAAATGTCCAAAGTC
>JASFTY010000527.1:0-3059 GCA_050050535.1 Gemmatimonadales bacterium
GCCGAGGTTCGCCATCACGTGCTGCCGCGTGTTGAGCGTGACCTGGAACTGCGGCACCAGGTCCCAGTTGACCTCGGCGCCGCTCTCCAACTCGCTGGCACCGAGGATCTCGACCATCGGGGTCCATGCCCGACCGAAGCGCCCGCTGCTCCAGGTGCGGCCGACGGCGACGCGCCAGGTCGCTTCGTCCTCCAGGTCGCGATCGAGCGGGAACTCGGCCAGCGCCTGGAACTGCACGAACGACTCGGCAGGCAGGATCTGGCCGAAGGCGAGGTACGGCTCCAGCACGGTGGTGCCCTTGCCGAACCCGCGGCCCTCGTCACCGGTCGGCAGGACGACTTCGGCGCCGAGGCTGAAGATCGTCCCGCTGGCGAGGCTGTGGAACAGGGCATGCTTCACGCCGATGGCGATGTCGCCCACACCGGCCTCCCAGCCGCCGGGCTCGCCCAGGTCCCGATAGGCGATGGGCAGGCTCAGCTCGATCTGGCTGCGAGCGCCGAACCGCTTCTCGTAGAGCAGCTCGCTGACCACGGAGCCCGGACCCTCGGCGGCCACCGCCGTCGTGATCACCGCCTCATCCTCGGGATACGCCTTCTCGGTGGCCAGCGCCCGCGGCAGGTTGAGCTCGCCGCGCGGCCAGCTGGCGTCGCCGCAGAACTCGCGCACGTGGTCCAGCACCTTCCAGATCTGGTCGTCTGTGAGCGCGTCGCCCAGCGCCGGCATCAGCTCGCTGAATCCGCGTACCGGTCCGCCCTCGTGGACCACCGCGAACCAGTCGCCGTCCGGCTCCCGTGATGCGAAGCTGCAGTCGGTGAAGTCGGCCGGCTGGACGTCGAACCCGAGCTGGCTGGGCGGCTGGCCCCGGCCGTCGGGCCCGTGACAGGCGGCGCAGCTCGCTTGGTAGAGCCGCGCGCCGCTGGTGTCCGGCGGCAGGAAGGTCCGCGCCTGGGCGCCGGCCATGCCCGGCGCCGGGCGCAGGCCCAGGAGCGCGGCTGCCAGCCCGAGTAGCGATACGATCCCGAGAGCTCGCATGCGCTGGAGGCTCATCTCGTCTCCTTCCAGGACGTTCGAAGCACAGCCGTGCGCGGAACGTGCCAGATTTTCCCGTGTTGGGCTGCAAATCGCCGCGGCGGACCGGAACCCGGCACCGCGCGCTCGCGGCGCCGGTCGCTCTGCGGCGCAACGGCCCCCGTACGAATGGTTCGGTCCCCGATAACCGTGGCAATTCTCGTGCTTGACCGCAGGCCCCTCATGCCGCGCTCGCTGGCGGGTACGGCAGGCGCCGTGATGGGGCACGCGTCTTGCCCTGCTGGGGCCGCGTAACCGTGCATTGGCGGACCGCCGGCCGGGCAGGGCATCGTCGGGCCGGCGCTGGAATCGAAGGGGAGGGGCGCGATGTCCTGGAAGCTGACGAACGCCGTCGTTGTTCTGATCGCGACTCTCGTGCTGGCGACGTCCGGCGCGGCGCAGGGTGTGGGGTCGCAGGGTGCGGCGGCCGGCCTGACGGAGCTGTTCGTCACCGCGGACCGCTGCATCGCCTGTCACAGCGGGCTCACGGCCCCGTCGGGCGAGGACGTGTCGATCGGCTTCAACTGGCGCTCGTCGATGATGGCCAACTCGGCGCGCGATCCGTACTGGCAGGCAGCAGTCCGCCGCGAGGTGCTCGACCACCCGCAGGCTCGGGCGGCGATCGAGGACAAGTGCGCCACCTGCCACATGCCGATGGCGCGGTTCGGTGCCGCGGCGGCGGGCGGGGAAGGCGAGGTGTTCGTGCATCTCGGTGGCCCGCCGGCCGGCGGTCCCGCTACGCCGCTGGCCCGGGACGGTGCGTCCTGCACGACCTGCCACCAGATCCGCAGCGATAATTTCGGGCAGCCCGAGAGCTTCACCGGCGGGTTCATCGTCGACACGGCACAACCGCCGGGTGAGCGCGAGATCTACGGACCGTTCGAGGTCGACAGCGGCCGCGTGACGATCATGCGCTCCGCTGCCGGTTACATCCCGCGCCAGGGCGCGCACGTCCAGGAGGCGGAACTCTGCGCGACCTGCCACACGCTCTACACCCACGCGCTCGATGCCGCGGGACAGGTCGTCGGCGAGCTGCCCGAGCAGGTGCCCTACCTCGAGTGGGCGCACAGCGAGTACCGCGGCAGTCGCAGCTGCCAGGACTGCCACATGCCGCAGGTCGCGGACAGCGTACCGGTCAGCTCGGTGCTGGGCGAGCCGCGGCCCGAATTCTCGAGGCACGTCTTCCGCGGCGGCAACTTCTTCATGCTCGGCCTACTGAACAAGTACCGCGCCGCTCAGAGCGTGACCGCACTACCCGTCGAGCTGGACGCGTCGGTCGCGCGAACGGTCGAGCACCTGGGGAGCTTGACCGCGGTTCTGTGGCTCGACTCGCTGACCGTGTCGGGCTCACAGCTGCAGGTGGACGTAGCGATCGAGAACCTGGCGGGCCACAAGCTGCCGTCGGCTTATCCGTCGCGACGCGCCTGGCTGCACCTCATCGTACGGGACGCCGCGGGCGCCGCCGTCTTCGAGTCGGGCGCCCTGCGGCGCGACGGCTCGATCGCCGGCAACGACAACGACGCCGACGCGGGCAGCTACGAGCCGCACTACACCCGGATCGAGCGGTCCGATCAGGTCCAGATCTACGAGCCGATCATGGTGGACGCTGAGGGGCGAGTCACCACTGGTTTGCTGTTCGGCGTACGCTACGTCAAAGACAATCGGCTGCTGCCCCGCGGCTTCGACAAGGCCACGGCCGAACACGACATCGCGGTCCAGGGCCGGGCCGCCGACGACGCCGACTTCCAGGGCGGCGGCGACCGGGTCCGCTACCGGATCGACCTGACGGGTGTGGAGGGTCCGGTCACCGTGATCGCCGAGCTATGGTATCAGCCGATCGGCTACCGCTGGGCTCACAACCTCGAGGCGCAGCCGGCGCTGGAAACGCAGCGCTTCGTCGGCTACTACGAGGCGACGGCGGCGAGCTCGGCGGCGCGGGTCGCCGGCGACAGCGCCCGCGCGGATGTGCCGGGCCCCGCTGGAGAGAACTG
>JASFTY010000528.1:0-3054 GCA_050050535.1 Gemmatimonadales bacterium
AGCCCCGAGCTCGCCCGGCTGGTCGAGGCCACCGTCTGGGTCAACGAATCGCACCCGGCCTATCGGCGCGCCGCCGGCTCCAAGGCCGCCGCCTACCACGTCGCACTCTCCGCCGCCATGGCCCTCGCCCCGCTCGCCGCCGAGCCAACCCACCAGCACGAGTTCATCACGGCGTTCCTGACCCGGTGGGGCAACGCCGACGTCAGGGTCGAGCGACGCCGGAAACGCCGGCGCTAGGCAGCCAACTAGCCTGGGTACGTCCCCGCGAATTGATCATTTGATGAAGCCGACGAGCTAAGTAGGAGTCGGGGCCGGGGCGAGACGGCTGTTGTCGTGACCCCTACGGCACCATTCGGGCGCCCGGCGGCGGACAGGCGAGCGGTCAAGGTATGCTTTTGACAGCATATGCTACCAAGAGTATATTGCGATGCCTTGGGAAGTCGAGTACTCGGACGACTCCGGTCAGTGGTGGGACGGCCTTAGCGAGGCGGAACAGGATGCAATCGACGTCGTGGTTAGCATCCTTGAGGAGCGGGGACCGCAGTTGCGGTTTCCATACAGTACGGGTGTCGTCGGGTCCAGACACGGCCACATGCGGGAGCTGCGGATACAGCATCGGGGTGAGCCATATCGGGTTTTGTATGCGTTCGACCCACGTCGGACGGCGATCTTGCTGATCGGCAGCCGCAAGACGGGGGACGATCGGTGTTACGACGAGTTCGTACCTCGCGCCGATCGCCTGTACGATGAGCACTTGGAAGAACTGTGGAAAGAAGGGCTAACTGATGGCGCGTAAGTTCAGCCAGCTTCGCGCGGCGATGTCGCCGGCACGCCGTGAGCGCAACCAGGCTCGAGCGCTGGCGCTGTTGGTGGCGATGGACCTGAACGAGCTGCGCAAGACGCGCCGGGTCACCCAGGAAGAGCTGGCGGACCGTCTCGAGGTGGCTCAGTCCAACGTCTCGAGGCTGGAGCGCAGAGAGGACATGCTGGTGAGCACACTCCGCGACGTTGTGGAGGCACTGGGCGGCGAGCTGCATCTGGTGGCGGTGTTTCCAGGAGAAGGCGCCGTTCGCATCGAGAGCGTTCACCGTCGAGCGGCGAGGGAGGAGGCTGGCTGAGAATGGAGCGCCTCACCATCTCGCTGCCGCGAGAGCTCCTCGAGCGCCTGCGCCGTGTCGCCGGCGAGCGAGGCACATGCGTGGCGGCTCTGATCCGGGAGGCCGTGGAGGAAAAGCTCGAGCGCTATCGCCGGCGGCCGGGTAGCGTAGGAACCGGGGCGTCGGGGCACACGGACACGGCGCGCCGAACAGCGGAAGAGAGGGTTCTTAATGGACGCGATCTCGAACGCTAGGCTCTGGCTGTTCAGCGGCCTGGCCGGGCTGCTGGCCGTCGTCTGCTACGTCCTGATCATCACACTGTCGTGGCCCGAGACGCAGCTGGCCAGGTCGACGGCGCTGCTCCTGATCAGCGCCTGGCCGGTCCTGAGCATCGTCTACAGCTACGGCCTCTACAACTACATCGCGGCGGAACGCGACGGCGCGGCGAACCGTCTGGCCTTCGTCTTCGGCGTTGCGGCCTTCACCACCGTCCTGGCGATGGTCATCGTGCAGCTCACCGTCGGCGCCGGGGTCGGCGAGTTCACGCAGGAGCTCGACGAGGTGACGGCGCGTGCGGTGCGGCGCGGCCTGCGGCTCATCGATCTCGGGCTCGACGTGGCCTGGGACATGCTGGTCGGCGTAGCCCTCGTCTTCCTGGGGGTCGCGATGCGGCGGCGCAGCGGCCTGGGGCTCGGCTGGGCGATCGCGTCGGCGGTCCTCGGCGTCGCGCTCATCGGACTCAACGCCGCCAGCTTCCCCTGGCCGCCGGCCGACGGCGGACTGTTCGATATCGGCCCGCTCATCGGACTGTTCATGTTTTCGCTGGCCGGGCGGCTCGCCCTGTTGGGTTGGCGAGCGGGCAAGGCGACCTGACCGGCACGCCATCGAGCGTCGCTGTGCTCGATCTGACCAAACGCCCCCGCCCCCGCTCCAGCGATGACGCGCCCTCGCCCACCGTGGACCGGCGCCGCCAGAACCGCCGCAGCGGTTCACCGGCCCGATATGCCACTGAGGACCTTTGACAATGTGTTGATCGCGGCCCGTCATGTTAGCGGCGTCCTGGGTGTTGCAGAGCGGCGAGTCGTCAGGCGTGTCGCACTCTGGCCGGCTGGGCGTCGCGGGGCTCGTAGGGCGGCGCTACCGTCTCAATGGTAGATCTGCTATATTCTGAGTGACAGGGAGCACACCGCTCAAGCCGCTCCGCTGGGTTGGCTCCAGCCGGAAGGATCTCAAGCGATTCCCAGAAGAGGTCAGGGACGTGCTGGGGCGTGCGCTGCTGGACACGCAGTTCGGTGAGAGGCCGGCGGATGCGCGGCCGCTCAAGGGGTTCGTCGGCGCGAGCGTGCTGGAGATCACAGACGACTTTCGTGGAGATACCTATCGGATCGTCTATACGGTGAGATTCCCTGGCACGGTCTACGTCCTCCACGCCTTCAAGAAGAAGTCGAAGCGTGGGGCGAAGACCCCGAGGCGGGAGATGGAGCTGGTCCGCAAGCGGCACCGGGCAGCCGAACGGCACTTCCGAGAGCACGAAGGAGGCGACGGGCCGTGAGGAGGCGGGATGTCAGCGTCGAAGAGTCCAGTGGGAACAT
Organism: Gemmatimonadales bacterium; assembly: GCA_050050535.1. Lineage (GTDB taxonomy): Bacteria > Gemmatimonadota > Gemmatimonadetes > Palauibacterales > KS3-K002. Next base: position 2,690 of record JASFTY010000528.1, read on the forward strand.
CTTTCAGGACCTGGGGCTCCCCAACGCGGAGGAGCGTCTGGCGAAGGCGATGCTGTCGCGTGAGATCTCGCGGGTCATCGATGAGCGCCGCCTGACCCAGGCCGAGGCGGCGCAGCTGCTGGGAGCCTCGCAGCCGGATATCTCGAACATTGTCCGCGGCCGGCTTTCCGGCTTCGCCCTCGAGCGGCTCGCCCGCTACCTGAACGCGCTGGGTCGCGATGTGGAGATTCGCGTGCGCCCGAAGTCTGACGGGGAAGAGCGGGGCCACCTCCGGGTCGCAGTGGGATAAGACGATCGGGAGCGGGACCGGCTCGACGCCGTCTCACCACCAGTCGTCGTCCTCCCACGGCCGACGGTCTGCACCC
>JASFTY010000529.1:0-3052 GCA_050050535.1 Gemmatimonadales bacterium
CTCATGGAGACGGCGATCCAATCGATGGGGCTGCGGGATGTCGCACCCTTCGAGGCGGAGGAGAAAGTGCTCGGGATGCCGAGCGTGCAGGGGCCACTGGTGTTGCGCCCGACCTTCGACTTCGTGGATGAGGTCTCACGCGACACCCCGGCTCCGGGCGGCGGCTCGGTGGCGGCGCTCGCCGGGGCGCTGGGCGGTGCGCTGGCCGGGATGGTGGCGAATCTGTCGGTGGGCAAAGGCGAGTTCGACGAGCATTACGACCACCTGTGCTCCATTGCCGAGCGGGCACAGGATGTCAAGGACGCACTGGTCCGCGGCGTCGATGACGACACTCGGGCATTCGACTCCGTAATCGAGGCGATGCGCATGCCGAAGGACACGGAGGCGGAGCGAGCGGAGCGTGCGAGAGCGATGGAGGAAGGATACAAGGCCGCGACGCGCGTGCCGCTGGGCACGGTGGAACTGTGCCGCGACGCGCTGGTTCTGTGCAAGGAGATGGCGGAGCTGGCCGATCCCGAGATGGTGAGCGACGTCGGAACCGGGGCGCACATGGCCCGGGCGGGCGCGCACGCTGCTGCCTACAACGTGCGTATCAACCTGCGGCACATCTCGGACGAAGCCTTCAACAGAGAGATGCGCGAAGCGGTCGGAGCCTTGGTGGCGGAGTGCAAGGAGTTGACGGATTCGGTGGTTGGGAAGGTGGAGGCGGTTCTCGGGGGATGATCGGTGGGGAATTCGGCGTTCAGCGATTGCCGAATTCCCAACTTAGACGCTGCCGGAGATCGGCGAGCCACCGCTTCCATTCGTCGACCGCCGCCTCCTCGTCGGCGAGATAGGCGACGGCCAGGCCGGTGGGCAGGTCGGTCTCGAGGACGAGGGGCCCGCGGGAGACGCGGATGCGGAAGGCGGTATCGGCCGCCAGGTCGGCTGGCGGCCGGACGGCCAGGCTGTACTCCGTCGCCTGCCCGTCGCTCGGGTCGGCGAAGGCGTCATCGAGCTCCTCGTGGAGCAGGCGGGCCGCCAGGTCCGGATTCACCGAGGCAAACTGGCGCAAATGCCCTATTCTGTCTAGGTTAGAGGGTTGGCTAGCACCAGCTCCCCCCGCCGACATGCTCCAGCCGCCAAAGTGCAACCCAGACGGAGGCCGTGATGCCACGTCGTCCAACGTTAGAAGTCGTCGTCCTCGTCGCTTCACTGCTGGCGGATGCTGCGATCCTCTATTTCGCGGAGGAACCCGCGGCCCGACTCAGTCTCGGCCTGCTCCTGCTCGCACCGATCGTCTGGTCGTCCGCGCGGCTCGGCGTTGTCGAGCTAGTGACCCAGTCACCGTCCGACAAGGTGCACAAGCGCCGCTTCGTTCGGCTGCGGTCGCAGGTTGGACAGCTTCTCGACGAGATCCGCCGACTCAACTGGATGGCGGTCGATGCTGAGCGCGGGTTCCGAAGCCGCGAGGCGGCCCTCCAGGAGATGGACAGGATCGAGGGTCGACTCAAGGAGCTGATACAGGAGATACGTGTGACCGCCGGCCAGATGTCTGCCGAGCAAGGGGGCGGCGCGGCGGCGGGTGGCGAGGAGAACCAGGCGGATTGAACCTCGCGGACGCGGTCCTCATGCCACGCCGGTACTAGAGCTGGGGGCGACAGGCCATCACCGATCCCCGGATCCAATCGTCAATGAGCTCCAACCTGTACGAGATATTTGCGGCTGACGCGCGGAAGTACCTGGATCGCCTGCACGAGGCACTGGGGGGCGGGGGCGGCACGCACGTCGACGCGATCCGTCGTGCAGCGCGGCGTCTCCATCACGCGGCTGTGCTCGCCAACCATGAAGTGGCCGCCTATGCGTCGTCGGCGATTCAGAAGATGTCGGTGCAGGTGATCGCCGGCAAACGCGAATGGACGGATGAGCTAAACCGTGCGATGCGAGATGTCGTACTCGAGCTCGACTCGGTTGTCGCTGTCCTGCCCGAGGCCGACGCGGCGGCGGAGCTCCGGTTGCGGAAGGCTGCCGACGCTCTGCGCGACGAGCCGGCCTCGGTCACGCCGGAGACCGTGGTCGAGGAGACGGATCCGGATGACGCCACCGTCGAGGTGGACCCGGGCGAGTCAGAAGCCGTGTTGGCGGCGCTGATCGGAGACCTGGGTGATGCTGTAGAGCGTCTGGAGAACGATCCGCGCGACCGGGAACCACTCAAGGCGATGCTCCGCAAGATCCGGCGGCTGCGCGAACTGGAGCGGATCGAGGTGCTGTCGCCCGAGGACAAAGCGCTGAATGCGGTCGAGGAGCTGATCCTGCAGATCGCCGATCTGAATGCGACCGTCGGGCCCGGCTACCTCACGGTCTTCCGCCACGCTCGTGAGGTATTGGAAGGGATGCGACTCGGCGGGCCGGACGCGCCATCGATTACCAAGGTCGGTGGTCGCGCGGTCGAGGTCGACCGGCTCAAAGAGAGCGTGATGGAGAAGGTGCGCCGGGCGCGACAGGTGATCTGGGTAAGCGACCTCTTTTACCCGGAAGGGCCGCACATCGTGTCGTGCCCCGTGGCGACCGAACAGGCCGGCTCGCCCGAGGGCTATTTCATCACAGAGGCGACTCAGAGACTCGAGCGTAGTGAGAACCTGCGGCAGACGATGCTCGAGTCCAGCACGGAGCAGATGCGGCTCGCCGGCGAGTCGCTGGCCAACACGCTCCGCCACCTGCGGGAACGCGCCGCCGCCTTCAATCACATGGGTATGGGGCGGGTCGTCCGTCGCGCCGCAGCGGCGCTGCGCGCCCAACTCGTCAGGCCGCCGGCCCAACTGAAGGCGCTGGCAACCGGGTTCGGCCCAGTCTTCGCCAATCTGCTGAACTACGTGCGCACGGATGAGGCGAAGGCGCGAAGCACCGCACTTGCCGACGCCGAAGAGGCGCTGCAGCGGGCGATCGTGGGTGGACAGGTGGAGGAGGCGGCGGTGGCGGTCGCCGAGTTCGATGCCGATGCGGCACTCCAGCAGGCGCTGGGGCTGAGGACGCGAATCGACGAGCGATTGCAGCGCCTCACGGGCCCCGATGC
>JASFTY010000530.1:0-3048 GCA_050050535.1 Gemmatimonadales bacterium
GCGCATCGATAAGCGACGCGACGGCGCGCGGGTGGTCGGTGCGGCCGAGCAGGCGCGCGGCGACCCGCTGTACGCAGGTGTCGGGATCATCCAGCGCCGCACGGAGCGGTGCGATCGCGCCGGGATCATCCAGCGCTCCGCTCGTCCAGCGTGCCAGCTCCAGGTGCTCGCGCACCACATCGGGCTCGTAGTGCATCCTGCCCCAGCCCCAGCCGACGCCCAGCGACCGGACGACCAACTCGCAGGCGATCGAGCTGGTGCCGCGCACCGCATCGAGCACTTGCTCGGCGCGGCTCGCGTCGGACTCCCCGGGCTGAAGCGGGGACGTCCCGGCGGGCCGCTCAACGCCGAGCGTTGCCGCCGCCGCGGCCAGCACGGCCGCGGCGGCCAGGGTCGGGACTCGTCGCAGGGACATCATTCTTCGTTTCCTCCCAGCGCGCGTGCGGCGGCTCTGCGGATCTCGGGATCCTCGTCCTCGAGCGCCTCGACCAGCACCTGATAGGCGGCGGGATCTTCGATATCGCTCAGCGCCCAGACGACCGCGCGTCGGGTATCGGCGTCGGCCTCGGAGCTACGGAAGAGCTCTGCCAGCCCCGGAACCGCCGCCGGGTCCTCTATCTCGCCCAGCGCGTGCACGGCGTAGCGCCGGACCTCGAGATCTTCGTCGCGCAGGGCGTTGATCAGCTCCGCAGGCGCGCTGCTCAAGTCGAGGTCGCCGAGCGCCGCAGCGGCGTACCTGCGGACCTCAACCTCGGAGTCGCTCAGCGCCGCAGCGAGGCCCGGCGCCGCCCTGGGATCTTCGATCGCGCCCAGCGCCCAGACCGCGGCCTTACGAACGCGGGAGTCGGTGTCGCGCAGCGCCTCGATCAGCGGATCCGCGGCCTGACGACTCTCGATCTGGCCGAGGGCGTTGATCGCCATCAGACGCGTCTCTACATCGGAGTCACCCAGCACGCGGATGAGCGGCTCGACGCCACGCGGGTCCTCGATCGCGCCGAGCGCCCAAACGGCCATCTGCCTCACCTCAGGATCCTGGTCGTCGAGCGCCCGGGCCAGCGCGTCGACGCCGTTGGCGTGCTCGATCGAGCCCAGCGCCCAGGCGGCCTTGAGCCGGACGCTGGCCTCGCTATCGGACGTCACGACGTCGGCGAGTGCCGGCACGGCACGGGAATCCTCGATGTTCCCGAGTGCCCAGGCCGCGTACTCGCGGATCTCGGCGTCGTTATCGCGGAGCGCCGAGCTCAGCGCGTCGATCGCGTCCGGCGACTCGATGTCACCCAGCGCGTGGATGACCGCCACCCTGACCTCGCGGTCCGGGTCGTTGATCGCGGCCGCCAACGGCTCGACCCCTCGCGGGTCCTCGATAGCGCCCAGAGCATGTGCAGCCATCAGGCGCACTGCGGTCACTTCATCCTGCCGGAGCGCCTCGCCCAACGCCGGAACGGCACGCGCGTCTTCGATCTCGCCCAGCGCATAGGCCGCCGCCTCGCGGACCTCGGGATCGGAGTCGGTACGAAGCGCCCGCATCAGCGCGACGACCGCGGTGGTGTCCTGGAGCGAGCCCAGCGACGCCACCACGATGCGGCGCACTTCGATGTCACCGTCGTCGAGCGCTCCGATGAGCGCCGTCACCCGCTCGCCCGTCGCTCTCGCTTCGCTCGGATCGGCCGCCGCCCGCGCGGTACGCTCCGGGCCCATAGCCGCCAACGGTACGGCTGTGAGGGCGACGGCGAGGACGACGAACATGACGGCGGCGGGAGTGAGGCCGTGACGCTTCACACCCGGCTCGAGGATCGCCAGCAGCCGGCCCTCGAACTCGCTGCGTCGCGCCATCGGCAGCGCGACGACCGGTGTCCAGGAACGACTCGCGGTTCGAATGATATCTATTAGATGACCGGCGTACTCGGAGGGTGCGGTGCCGGCGCGCAGCACCAGGTCGTCGCAGGCACGCTCGCTCTCCGCGCGCAGTCGGCGCGCGCCCAGCCAAACCAGCGGGTTGAACCAGTGCAGCGCACAGGCCAGCTGCGACAGCAGGTGTGCGATCATGTCGCCGCGACTGAAGTGGGCGAGCTCGTGCAGTAGCACCGCTCGGCGGCGCTCGTCGTTCCAGTCCTCCGCCTCCTCCGGGAATACGACGACCGGATTGACTACGCCACAACTGAACGGAACCTTGGCGTGCCGGCTCGATACGAGGCGGACCGGAGCCTGAACCCCCAGCCTCGCACGCACCCGGTTCAGCATCAAGGTCCAAGCTCGCCCATCCAGCGGGAGGCCGCGCCGCGCGATCACCGACGTAGCGATCAGCCCGACCACCAACCGCCCGAGCACGACCAGCACACCCGCCAGCCAGAGGGCTGCCAGCAGACCGGTCAGGCCCGGTAGCTCGAAGCGCACCCGCGACCTCGACTTCACGGGCACGACGGGTGACGCCGCTCGCTCATCACCCGCCGCCTTCTCCCCGCTCGCGATCGACGTCCCGACGATGTCCTTCGCACGCTCCGAGGTGTCTATGACCGGCTGCGGCGCCGCTTCCTCGAAGCTCGGCGCCACATCCGGCGGCCCCGACGCGAACGGTAGCTCGATCCGCAACGGAATCACGACCGATAGCACCGGAATCAATAGCAGGCCGGTGAGCCCGATGCTCCAGAACAGGTGGCGCGTCGCCGCCGAGCCCCGGCGCAACGCACCCACAACGGCAAAGAGCAGAGCCAGATAGATCACACCCTTCACAGCCGCGTCGGCCAGTAACGTCATCGACATGGCTACCTTCCTTCCTGCTCGGCCCGCCTCGCCAGCTCGGCGAGTCGCTCGAGCGCTTCGTCCGAGATATCCGTGTCCGAAAGCTTGATCAGCGCCAGCGCCGCCCGCTCCGCCGATCCTTCGAAGAAGGTGTCGACCAGGTGACGAAGCGCGGTCCGCCGCGCCCGCTCCGCCGGCACCACCGGCAGATACACGTACCGCGGACCGTCCTGCTCGTGCCTGGCGTAACCCTTCTCCTCCAGTTTCTTGAGCATCGCCCTGACGGCCGAATAGCTGGGCGGGTCCGGC
>JASFTY010000531.1:0-3039 GCA_050050535.1 Gemmatimonadales bacterium
CTCACCTGGGGTGACAACCGCCTCATCCTGAAGGCGCCGCGCTTCTCGCGCGGCCGGCCCGACCCCGACGTCCGCTTCCGCGCCGTCCCCCTCGAGCCGTAGGTCCGCTGCGGCGCGAATCCGTGCCCGTTCGCATCCGGACACTTCGTGGCGATATCGGACACGCAGGGTCGAGTCTCATCGGGCTAGTCCTTTGCAAAGGCGAAGTTGGCTGCTGCGGCGCCTGGCACTTCTCTTGCCCTTGCATAGACCGGCCCGAGGTTGATGCCTTTCCCCGTCGACGAGAACCGATGCGCGGAATCAGCTATGACCTTCGCTTCGCTAGTCGGATGCTCCTCAAGAGCCCGACGCTCACCCTGGCCGCCTTGCTCTGCCTGGCGCTGGGGATCGGCGCCAACACAGCCATCTTCAGCGTTCTCTACTCGATCGTCGTCCGGTCGCTCCCCTACGCTCACCCCGAGCGACTAGTTGTTCTGCAGCAGGCTAAGGCCGACGGCGAGTACTACTCCTCGTTCGCACCGGCCGAGTACCTCGACCTGCGTGAGTGGAGCCGAACGATCGACGAGCTCGCCGGCCATCGTGGGATGAACCTCAGTCTGACCGGTGTCGGCACCCCCGAGCGAATCCAGGGCCAGAGCGTCTCACCCAATTTCTTCCGCGTGCTCGGCGCCGGGCCCGCGCTCGGTCGCTTCTTCGATCCGGACGAGGAGTTCGCCGGGACGGGTAGCCGGGATGTGGTGCTCAGTTATCGCGCATGGCAGAACCGCTTCGGGGCGGACCCCTCGGTCATCGGACAGCCGCTCAGCCTGAACGGCGAGCCGCACATCGTCGTGGGTGTCGCGCCCGCTTCGTTCAAGTACCCCGAAAGCGCCGAGCTGTGGGTGCGGTCGTACCGGCACGGTGTGCCCGAGCCACCGATCGATCTCGGCGCGGATCTGAGCGTCGTGCGCGACCTGGGATATTTCAATGTCTTCGGCCGTGTCGCCGAAGGAGTCGCGCTCGCCCAGGTGCAAGCAGAGATGGACGTGCTCGCGCGGCGGCTCGCGGAGGTCGCAGGCGACGATCGTGTGCTGCCGTTACGCGCCGTGCCGCTCCACGACGACCTGGTCGGCGATGTTCGGCCCGCCCTCATGTTGTTGCTCGCCGCGGTGGGGCTGGTGCTGCTCATCGCCTGTGCTAACGTCGCCAATCTGCTGCTGGCTCGTGCGGCCGCTCGCGAGCGTGAGATCGCCTTGCGGGCGGCGCTGGGCGCACGCCGCTCGCGCTTGCTGCGCCAGCTGCTCACCGAGAGCCTGCTGCTCGCTGTGCTGGGTGGCGGGGCAGGCCTTCTGCTCGCCGTCTGGGGTGTCGAAGCACTCGTCCGGGCCGCTCCCGGCGACATCCCGCGGCTGTCCGAGATCGGCGTGCACGGGCCCGTACTCTTCTTCACGCTGGTCGTCGCTCTGCTGACCGGTGGTCTGTTCGGGCTACTACCTGCGCTGCAGACATCGAAGCCCGACCTGCACGAGACGTTGAAGGAGGGTGGGCGCGCGGCGAGCCAGGGGCGGCGCAGGCGTCGACTGAGTGAGCTGCTCGTGGTCGGCGAGGTCGCGCTCGCTGTGCTACTGCTCTGCGGGACCGGGCTTCTGCTGAAGAGCCTGGCGCGCCTGCAGGACGTCGATCCCGGTTTCCGGCCGCAGAACCTCCTGGTGATGCGGCTGAGTCTGCCCGACACACGATACCCGGAGGAGGCGCAGCAGGCGGCTTTCGTTCGTGACGTCATCGAACGGGTGGACCGATTGCCCGGCGTGAGCTCCGCCGCTGCGGTGCTGGCCCTCCCCTTCACCGGGATGGCGGCGACCTTGAGCTATGAAGTCGAAGGTCAGGCCGCCGACCCCACCGAAGATCTCGATACCGAGTACCAGGTGGCCACATCCGGCTACTTCCGGACCATGGGGATCCCGCTGCTCAGGGGACGAGCGTTCACCGAGCGGGACGACGCGGAAAGCCCCGGCGTCGTGCTGATCAACGAGACGCTGGCGCGCCGCCACTGGCCGGGGGAGGATCCCATCGGACGGCGAATTCTGTTCGGCGGCACCGCGGCCGAGATCATCGGCGTCGTGGGCGACGTGCGCCACTTCACCTACGACCGGCCGCCGCGCCCCGAAGTCTACGCACCGTTCGCCTGGGATCCCTGGCCGTTCATGGCCCTCGTCGTGCGCGCCGACGTCGGGCCCGCCGGCCTCTCCGAGGCTGTGCGCGCCGAAGTCCTCGCCGTCGACCCCGACCTACCGGTCTACGCGGTGAGCACGATGGAGCGGGTCCTCTCCGACTCGGTCCGCCAGCGACGCTTCACCGTGCAGCTGCTCGGTCTGTTCGCCGCCGTCGCGATTACCCTGGCTCTGGTCGGGATCTACGGCGTCATGTCTCACACGCTGAAGCGGCGCGTGCACGAGATGGGGATCCGCATGGCGCTGGGTGCCGAGCGGGTCGATGTGTTCCGGCTCAGCATGGAGTGGGGTCTGAGACTCGTGGCGCTGGGCTTGGTCGTCGGGCTCGTCGGTTCACTGGCGCTGACGCGCTTGATCGTCGGCCTGCTCTACGGGACCAGCACGGCCGACCCGGCCGTGTATCTGGGCGTCACCCTGGTTGTCGCCGCCGCGGCGGCCCTGGCGGCCTACTTTCCGGCGTACCGGGCGTCCCGGCTCGAGCCGCTTAGCGCGTTGAGGTACGAGTAGGGCTAGAGCCGTCGCCGGCCGCGCCCGTCGCTCACGGGTTCTTGACAATCCAGCCGTCGAGTAGCTGGATGATCTTTCCGCCGTAAGCCGCCCAGGTCTCGTTGTGGGTCACCTGGATGATCGTCGTGCCCTGCTCGTTCAGCTCCTTCAGCAGGTCCATGATCATCTGGCCCTGCGACGAGTGCAGGCTACCGGTCGGCTCGTCCGCCAGGATCAGCTTGGGCTCCGCGACCAGCGCCCGCGCCACCGCCACCAGCTGCTGCTGACCGCCCGACAGCTGGCTCGGGTAGAGATCCTTCTTGGCGACGATCTGAAAGCGGTC
>JASFTY010000532.1:0-3038 GCA_050050535.1 Gemmatimonadales bacterium
GCGCCACCTCGATGAAGGTGACCTGCTCTTGAGCGATCGCCTGCGAAACGGACAGGAACACCGCCAGCCCAACGACGATAAGTCTTGTGTATCTCGAACCCATATCCCTCATCTCAACCGCGTGGCGAAGCGCTCAACCGCCGGGTGCCGGACCCGTGTCATCGAGCGAGATGTCCATGAACTGCCAACTATCGTCGGGGATCCGGTGATCGAGGCGAAGTGCCAGCATGACACTCAGGGCGCCTGCGGCCATCCCGGCGATGATATCGGCGATCCAGTGAATGCCGAGCACGAAAGTCGATAGGATAATCGTCGCTCCCAGAGCAGAGATGCTCCAGCGTAGTCGCATCCCGTACAGCACAGCCAGAAGCACGATCACCACGGTCAGCGACACATGGAAGCTGGGGAAGCAGTTGTCGAGCCCACTGATCGGCCTGAAGGCCTCGATCAACTGCGAGGACCACTTGTCCGACAGCAACATGGCGCCCGATTCCGAGTAAGCCCAGCGCTCGGGCACCGGGAAGAGGATGAAGAAGGGCAGACACAACGCGTAGTTGATCAGCACGGCGAGTGAGAGGACGCGGAACGGCCGGATCCCGGGTCGCCGAGCGAGTGCTATGCCGACGGCGATGATTATCAGCGGGAACAGGACGAAATACGAGCTCGAGTAGCCTATGGTCGCGATGCTGTTGGTCACGTCGTGGTACTCGAAGCTGAGGTTGGCCTCGAGCCAGTGAATTGCGTGCGCCGTCTGATGCCTGAGCTCCATCACGGCGGCCGAGTTGCCGGCGATCCGTGTCTCGAGCGTCGTCTCCAGCCAGTTGATGAAGAAAGCCAGCGCCAGCAGCGATGTCAGTCCCACTTTGCTGGTGAGCAGAGCCGACGGCTCCTTGACGATCGGCGCTGCGGCTGCGCCGTACGGCGGCGTGAGCGGTCGCTCTTCCACCCGCTCGAGGTCCGGGGTGATGCGGACAGTGGTTCCCACCGGCAGCTGGTCGGCTGTCGCAGGCGTTGTGGACACGGTGCCGGATCCCCGTGTGGATGGGCCGCCGGTGCCGAGTGCGGGCGGGGGCGTGCCTGTCATGCCCATCGGCCCGGTACGTCTCAATCCCTGGAAGGTCAGGTCATACATCCAGGCTAGGACGAGCGCCAACGGGAAGCCGAGGAGCGTGCCCAGGACGACGAGCGACATCATCCAGGGCGGTAGTCCGAGCACCGGGAAGGTCACATCCGCCGCCTCGACGATGCCGAGGCCGATCACGACATAGAGGACGGCGGTATGATAGACACGGCGGCGTTTCAGCTCGGAGAAGAACGAGGGCCCGGTCTCAGCGGTCGGTCCTGCTGCCAGGTCGGGCCTTTCCAATCCCCGCAGCGATATAGCCTGTATCAACTGCTCGCCCGACGTGAAGCGATCCGCGGGTACTTTGGCCAGCGAACGCGCCACGGCGCGCTCCACCGTCTCCGGCACCGTACCGCGCACCGTGCGCAGCGGCGGCACCGGATCGAGGGCGTGGCGCGCCATGATCACCTGAGGCGTGGCGCCGGTGAACGGCGGCTGGCCGGCCAGCATCTCGTAGAGCACGCAGCCGAGACTGTAGAGGTCGCTGCGACCGTCGACTTGCGCGCCTTCTCTGACCTGTTCGGGGCTCATGTAGGCGGGCGTGCCGATCGTGACCCCGGTCTGCGTGAGCTTGTCCCCACCGGCCTCGGTGAGCGCCCTGGCGATGCCGAAATCGGCGACGACCGGGTAGCCTTCCGAGATCAGGATGTTCTCGGGCTTGATGTCCCGGTGTACGATGCCGCGCTTGTGCGCATAGCTCAGGGCGTTCGCTACGTCGCTGACGATCGTCAGCGCCTCATCGATCGGCAGCTGGGTCTCGCGGTCGAGCCGCTCGCGCAGCGTATGACCCTCGACGTACGGCATGACGTAGTAGAGCAACCCGGCCGCCTCGCCCGAGTCGTAAATCGGCAAGATGTGCGGGTGTTGCAGGCCAGCGGCGATCTTCACCTCGCGCAGGAAACGCTGGGCGCCCAGTGAGGTGGAGAGCTCCGGCAGGAGGACCTTGACGGCCACCTGGCGGTCGTGCTTCAGATCTTGTGCCAGGTAGACCGTCGCCATACCGCCGCGGCCGATCTCCCGCTCGATCGCGTATCTGTCGGCGAGCTCTTCCCGAAACTGGTCGATGGGGTCGGGCATGACGGTCATGGAGCGCGGGCGAACCGGCCCTCGTTCCAGCGTTGAGATCATTCTCGGGCTTGAAGGCCACCCCTCGGAACTGCAAGATGCGCCGGGCAATACGGGAACGCAACAACTCAGCCGCTCCGCGAATCTCTCGCGCCCGGCCCAGTCGGCGTTGCGCGACCCCACGCCGGGTACCAGCTTGATTCGGGGAGGATATGCCATGTCGTATGATGGACGTTTACCGCTGAGCCTTGCGGCCCTGCTCTGTTTGGGGGCGACCTCCGGGCTCCAGGCCCAGGAGGCTTACGACTTCATCATAAGAAACGGCCGCGTGCTGGACGGCTCGGGGGTCCCGTGGTACTACGCCGATGTCGCCGTATCAGGTGATCGCATCGCCGCGGTCGGCGACCTGGAGGGCGCGAGCGCTCGCCGGGTCATAGACGCCGGGGGGCTGTACGTGGCACCCGGCTTCATCGATGTACATACCCACGCCGGCGAGACGCTGGACACGCCGGAACTCAGCGGGGCGCGCCCGCTGCTCGCGCAGGGCATCACGACGGTCGTGATCAATCCCGACGGCGGCGGCCCGGTGGATCTTGCGGCGCAAAGAGCGGCGCTGCTGAAAGACGGGCTCGGCGTCAACGTGGCACAGCTCATCGGGCACGGGTCGGTTCGCCGCCGGGTGCTGGGGATGGAGGATCGCGCGCCGACCGGCGCGGAGCTCGACCAGATGAGAGAGTTGGTGCGTGCCGGCATGGGGGAGGACGCGTTCGGGCTCTCGAGCGGTCTGTATTACGCGCCGGGCAGCTATGCGGCGACGGAGGAGGTCATCGAGCTGGCGCGGGTCGTGGCG
>JASFTY010000533.1:0-3038 GCA_050050535.1 Gemmatimonadales bacterium
ACTTCATGGTGTCCCTCCTTTCGCTCTCGACACCACGCGGTCTGCCGGGAACCACACAGCGACTTTTGGCGCGTCCCAAAGGGCAGGGTCACTCGAATCCGCAGGTTCCGCCCGCAGCCGAGCTCGTACCGCTCATAGGTGCCGAGGAAATCCCGGTGCTTTTCATCCGACAGACTGTTCACTGACACGTTAATGCTCGCATCCTCTAACGCGAGGCGCAAGTCGACCAAATATTCGAGGCACACCAGCGTGCTGCTGTCGGTACAGGGAACGCCAAATCCCGGCTTGCTGTTAGACCGCCGGTTGCCTGTCGCGGATGTCCAGCTAGTCGTCGGCGTAGCGACAGCCGCGAGCCTCCTCGGCGAACGCGGCGATCAGCTCGATGTCGGCGTCGAAGAAGTGGTCGGACGGGGCGAGGATGTAGCCGCCTCCCTCACCGGCGGCCTCGAAGCAGTGCCGGACCGCGCGCCGCGTCTCGACCGGCGAGCAGCCCTGGAAGTAGGTGTGCTGGTCGAACCCGCCGATCATGCAGACCCGATCACCGATCCGCGCCTTCGCCGCCTCCAGGTCGACGTCGCCGCCCAGCGCCGGCGGCGTGAAGGTCTCCATCGCGTCCGGTCCCATATCGGCGATCATCTCGAGCAGCGGCATCATGCCGCCGCAGGTGTGGTAGACGACGCGTTGTCCGGCGCGGTGGGCCTCGGCGATCAGCGCACCGTCGTAGGGCGCGACGAACTCGGCGAAGATGTCCGGCGAGATCACGGTAGATGATGCGGCGCCACCACCCAGCTCGACCAAGTCGAGCTTCGCGCCCTCCAGCGAGCGTACGCCGGCCAGCTTGCGGTCCCGCAGGATCTCGAGGAACTCGTGCACCCAGACGGAGTCGTCAAACGTCTCCATGATCAGCTTCTCGATCCCGAACAGCTCCGCCGCGTCCTGCCAGCAGCCGGGCTGACCGTAGATCTGGAAGCCGGGGACCGCTCCGCGCAGAATGCCGCGTCGGCGTTCCCGCAGCGCCTCGGCCTGCCGGTTGATCGCCTCCACATCGCACAGCGGCACGGGAGCGTACCGCTCGAACAGCTCGATCTGGCCCTTCTCCTTGATGGGCCGTTCGACCACCCAGTCCGTCTGCGGGTCATGCTGCAGAGCCATCGACAGCGTGCCGCGCGGAGTCACGAAAACGTAACGGGTCGTCTCACTCGGCCCCTCGAGTTCCGTCGTCTCGATCCGCCAGTCGTCCGACACGATCCAGCGCGTGCCGGCGGGCTCCGAGCCTTCATCATCCGCGCCCCAGTACTCACCGCGTGACGCGTCCGGCCTCACGTCCCAGACCCACTTGATGGGATCGAGAGCGAAGGTGTCGAAGAACTCGTCCTCGGAGACACCGTCCATGTAGGTCTCGAGGAAGTACGGCATCAGGTGGTGGGTCGTGACCGGTAGCCGGTCGGGCCGGCCACGATCGAGTGCCGTCAGCAGCCGCTCCCGCGAGTTCACGCCGGCCGCCCCGCGTTCCGCTCGATGTAGTCGGGATCGATGTACGGTTCGTCCCCGCGATGCTCCGCCATCAGCTCCATTCGCTTCGCCAGCATCTCCTTCAGGTTCCTGCCGTACATCAGCGGGGTCTCACCCTGGTCGGTGGTGGCCATGAACTCGACATCCGAATCCAGCAACGCGAGAAGCCGCTCGCTGTTCTCCAGCTCGCTGACCACCATCCCATCGATCAACGCTCGGCACTCGCCGCGCTCCGAGTCGCCGGTCGCCTGCATGTACCCGCAAACGCCGGCGACCCAGGCTGCGACGTTACGCTGGGTCATAAACCAGCAGCGCAGCGCCGATAGTCGAACGAGCTGGTCCTCGATCACGTTGCCGGTACCGAGCGTCTCCGACGCCTGATCGCGTTCGTTCTCGAGCAACTCGAGTGCAGCGTCCAGCGGCTCCCACAGGTTAACATCGATCCTCTCCAACGCTTTGCGGCATTCGGGAACCGTCGTCAACTGGAACAGTACGTCGCGGCTGAGGTCGACATTGTTGGGGTTGTGCGGCGTCGTGCACATGAAGTCCTCGTAGTAGGCGCGCTCCGCCGCCGGGATGGCCTCGATGTTCGGTACCAGGGGCCGGGCCCACAGCCGGTACCAGACCGACCCGAACGTCGTGTAGAGCGGCGAGATGTGTGGGAAGGCGATTATCGCCTCCTCGGCCAGCTCCCATACTCTCAGCAGCATGCCGCCCAGCCGCTCGCCTGCCCAACGCGTCGCGAGTCGCTCGAGCGTACGATCGATGTCCATCTTCGGGTCGAACTGGAAGACACGGAGCACCTCGTGGTTCACGTTGAACGGAACCAGCTCCGGGGGACAGGTGCCGTTCAGGTGGGCCAGGTGCGTGACGCCGTTCTCGTGCAAGAGCTTCAAGCGCTGATAGGTCAGCGAGGGATAGGGCACGCCGACAAGTGGCGCGAACAGCGTGTTCGGGCCCGCCGCGAAATAGAAGTGGGCGCGGGAGGATCTGTCACCCAGTTCGGATGCCAGCCGCCGTTCGTCCGGCGCGAAGGAACTCTGGTAGACCGAGCCGGCGACGATCGACTTCGAGTCCGGATAGCGCGGATGCGCGTACGGCATCTCCCAGCCGCGCGCTACCAGCGACGCTGTCTCGACCTCGAGGCCATCGCCCAGGCCGGCCCAGATCACGTCGTGCTCGCCGTAAAACGACTCCAGGCGCGTCAGCACCCGGAACTCCGGATCCGCTTCGCGCCCGGCATCGCGCAGAACCCTGAGGAAGCGGAGCGCGTTCGCGCCCGCCGCTCCCGCGATCGCCCGCTCGTCCTTCCACTCGCGGATCAGATAGGCGCCGCCGTTCCGTCCCACGTACAGCGACTGGGTGTGCTCGAAGCCCGAACCGCTGTCGTTGGTCCAGATCGAGAGGAAACCCAGCTCGGGCACGTCCCTCATCAGCTTCCGCACCATCTCGGCGTAGTGCTCTCTGACCAGCGGGTGCGCGATCGTCATGTTGTAGCGCGGCTTGAAGCTGCGGAACGGGTGGTC
>JASFTY010000534.1:0-3009 GCA_050050535.1 Gemmatimonadales bacterium
GGCTCCTACGAGACGGTGCGCAGCGGCTTCGAGGGGTTCGAGCTGGCACTGCCTACGTTGGCGCTGGCGAGTCCGGTCGACGAGGCGACGGCGATGGCGCTGACCTCAGGGCCCGAGTTCGGGATCGAGGTACCGGAGGGGCGCTCGAGCGGGATAAGGTTCGGGGACATCGAGGCGGGCATCAGCTTGCAGCCGCTCAACACGTTCCGGCGGCGTCCGGACGGTTCGAGACCCCTCGTGTCGCTCCGGACACGGTTCGACGCGCTCTGGCGATTCGCGACGGGCACACCGCCGCAAGCGCAGCACCTCTTTGACGTAGGCACCGGGCAGGGGCAACCGGACTTCGAGTTGCGGGGTGCGCTCGATCTGGGTATCGGCAGCCGTCTTTGGCTGTCGGTCTTCGCCGGCTACAACATCCAAATGGAGGCCGAGCTCGAGCGGCTGGTTACCTCACGAGCCAGGCCCATCCAGCCGGGTGCCTATGCGGCGCTGGTGCGCTGGGACCCGGGCGATGTGCTGACGCTGGCCGCCGTGCCGCGGCTCAACCTCACGCGACACATCACCTTCAGCTTCCTCTATCTGCACGTCCATCGCGGTGCCGACCTCGTGAGGGGCGTGGACGCGCTGCCGGGCGATGCGGCCTTCGCCCCCGCCGACCTCGAGCAGGGGACCGAATACACCGCACGATCCCTGGGCTTCGCCGCTCGCCTCTCGTCCACCGACTGGTCGGGAGACCGCCGCGACGGCATACCGGTGGAAGTCGAGCTCCGCTACCGCAAGACGACGCACGGAGAGGACGGCTTCGCGCCGGAGGGTAGCGTCTGGGAGGTAAGCGTCCGCCTCTATCGCCTGCTGTTCGGGAGAAAGTAACCGGAAGCCTGGCCGTCGATCAGCGGGACGGCTGCAGGAGGGCCCGCGCGTGCTCGAGCGAGGCCTCGCGCTCCGGGTCGCCGCCCAGCATGCGCGCGAGGTCGCGTACCCGGTCGTCGCCGTGGAGCTCGCTGACCCGGGTGGCCGACTTCACCCCCTTCGATTCCTTGGTGACGAGCAGATGGTGATCGGCGAGCGCAGCGATCTGTGGCAGGTGGGTGATGACGAAGACCTGGTGGTGCCCGGCAACCGTCTTGAGGCGCTCCGCCACCTTACCGCCGACGATTCCGCCGATCCCAGCGTCGATCTCGTCGAATATCAGGGTCGGCGTCCGGTCGAGACGCGCCAGGATAGTCTTCAGCGCTAGCATGACCCGGCTCAGCTCGCCGCCCGACGCGACCCTCGACAGCGCACGTGGATCGAAGCCCTTGTTGAGCGTCACGAGGAACTCCACATCTTCGGCACCCGTGGATTCTATCGCCCGGCGCCGGGCGAGCCCGACCTCGAAGGCGCCATCCGGCATCCCGAGCTCGGGCAGCAGGCCGCCGACCTCCGACCCGAGCGCCTTCGCCGCCTTCACCCGCGCCTTGCTCAACTTGGCGGCGAGCTTCTCGAGCTGCACGGCGCGTGCCTCCTCCTCACGCGCCAGCTCCTCCAGCTCGAAGCCGGCCAAGTCTAGAGAGTCGAGCTCCTGGCGGGCACGCACCCCGGTGGCCATCACGTTCTCCAGCGTCGGGCCGTATTTCGCCTTCAGCCGGTAGAGCATGTCGATCCGCCCACGGATGCGTTCCAGCGCTTCGGGGCTGACGTCGATCGCGTCCCTGTAAGCCGCCAGCCGCTCACCCAGCTCCTGGGCCGTGTAGAGCACCGTGTCGAACAGCTCGCCGAACTGCGCCTCGGCAGCCGGATCGACCTTGGCGAGCGCGGCCAGCTCGCGGCGCAGACTGCCCAGTCGGTCACATATCGAGTCGTCAGCCGAGTAGACGGCATCGGACAGCGCCGTCGCCCGCTCGATCAACTCCTCGGCGTGGGCGAGTCGGCGCTCTTCATCGGCCAGCTGCAGGTCTTCCTCGGGATCGCTCAGTCCGGCATTCTCGATCTCCTCGACCTGATGGCGCAGCAGCTCTGCCCGTTCTTCCGTCCGAGCGCGCCGCTGCTCGACCTCGGCGCGCTTACGACGGATCTCGCTGAGCTGTGACCAGGCATCGCGCAGCTCCCTCGCCAGTTCCTGCGCACCGCCGTACGCATCGAGGATCGCTCTCTGCGGTCCCGCATGGAGAAGCGTCTGGTGCTCGTGCTGGCCGTGCAGGTCGACGAGCGCCTGCCCGAACTCGCCGGTGATCGTAGCCGTCGCCGGCGAGCCGTTGACCCAGGCGCGGCTGCGCCCGCTAGCGTTGACCTCGCGCTTGAGGACGAGCCAACCGTCGGCCGCATCGATGCCGGCTTCGTCGCAGCGCTGCAGCAAGTCGTCGCGCCCGCCGATGTCGAACACGGCCTCGATCACGGCCCGCTGCTCGCCGGCGCGGATCACGTCGGTCGCAGCGCGCTCACCGAGCAGGAGGGAGAGTGCACCGACGATGATCGACTTGCCGGCGCCCGTCTCACCGGTGAGCACGACGAGCCCCGGCTCGAACCGGAGGTCCAGGTCCTCGATGACCGCGTAGTTCGTGATTCGCAGCTCGGTCAGCACGGCGCTAGAAAGCTAGTGATCGGTCTTCATCCCCTCGGACACGTCGCCCCATTTCAGCTTGCGGCGAAGCAGCGAGAAGAACGACTGTTCGGGCAGGCGAACCAGACGAACGGGCTCCGGCGCTTTGCAGACCTCGAGTCGATCGCCGGGCTTGAGCTGCGATCCCACCTGCCCGTCGATAGTGAGGATGAGATCCTCGGGCGATGATACGACCTCGAGTGTGATCTGAGCGCTGGCTCGCAGCACGAGTGGGCGCACCGCCAAGGTGTGGGGGCAGATCGGCGTCACGACTATGGCGTCGAGTCGCGGGTCCACGATCGGGCCGCCGGCCGACAGCGAGTAGGCAGTGGACCCGGTGGGTGTCGCGACGATCACGCCGTCGGCCCTATAGAGGCCCACCTCGTCCTCGTCCACCCAGACCTTGAGGTGCACGACGCGAACCAGGCCGC
>JASFTY010000535.1:0-3002 GCA_050050535.1 Gemmatimonadales bacterium
CTGCCCCCCCCCGAGCCGCTCAGGGTGCCGCGGGCGCCGTTTGGGCGCGGCTACGTCTAAGCGCAAGCAGCCCGTAGGCACCTAATGCGATGATCACCAGGCTGATCACTTGAGCCAGAGTGAGCGGCCCGAAGAACCGATCGTCCTTGGCACGGAAGATCTCGACGATCGCCCGCTCGAGGCCCGCGAGCACCAGGTAGAGCATGAACAACCAGCCGGCACGGTGCGGGTGGCGGCGCAGCCGCCAGAGCACCGCGAAGACGATCAACATGGTGGTCGTCTCGTACAGTTGGGTCGGGTGGACGCGAAGCACTTGCCAATCCGGGATCGACTCCGGCACGCTGACGCCGAAGCTGTCGCGCAGGTTTCCCGCTGTGCTGGGCGGCGAGCCTTTGGGGAACGCGAGCCCGACCCAGCTATCGGTGGGGCGACCGTAGTCGTCGCCCACCAGGAAGCAACCGACACGGCCGATCGCGTACCCGATGCTCAGCATGAGAGCGGCCGCGTCGGCGACGATGGGAATCGGGATTTTCGCCCGACGCGCGACGAACACCACTCCGATCGCGCCACCGATGAGGCCACCGTACCAAACGAGGCCGGCTCGCGAGAAGAGCGTGGCGAGCGGGTCGCGGACCAGGAGCGGCCAATTGAGGAAGGCGAAGTAGAGCTTCGCGCCGATTATGCCTCCGATCAAGGCACCCATCAGGACGGTCCACGAGGCGTCTTTCTCGTAGCCCTTCTCCTCGAACTGGAAAGTACCGACCCAGCCGGCGGCCAGGAATCCGAGCCCGAGCATCAAGCCGAAGGTGGTGATCTGTATTCCCTTGAACTCGAACAGTATCGGGTGCATCCCGTCACATCCTCTCCATACTGTCGCGCGTCGCTCAGACGACTCCCGGCATCGGCAAGTGCGCCTGCGCGTTGAGGTCATATCCGTCCTGTTCGCCGCGTCCCAGCCGGAAGCAGGCCGCCCGCGCCACCATCGCCGCGTTGTCGGTCGCCAGTCTCGGTGACGGCACGAAGACCATGGCGTCAGGGCCGGTTCGCGACCGGATGGCGGCGGCGAGTGAGGCGTTTCTGGCGACGCCGCCTCCGAGGACGATTCGTTGGCAGCCAGTGGCTCGGCCGGCGCGCAGCGTCTTCTCGGTCAGCTGCTGGACGGCCGCGTGCTGGAACGCTGCCGCCAGGTGCGGGACTTCCTCCTCGAGGGCGCCTGTTCCCTCGAGCTCTCGCACGCGCATCAGCACCGCTGTCTTCAGACCGCTGAACGACATGTCGAAGTAGTCGTCGCTACCCTCACGCTGGCCGGGGCGGACCATGGGCACGGGGAAAGCGTGCCTTGCCAGTTCGCCCTCGCTGGCCAGACGTTCGATGGCCGGGCCGCCAGGATAGCCCAGTCCCAGCAGTCGCGCCACCTTGTCGAAGGCTTCGCCGGCGGCGTCGTCCCGGGTGCCACCGAGCAGACGGTAGCGTCCCCAACTCTCGGCATGGAGAAGGAGGGTGTGGCCACCGGAAACGAGCAGGGCGACGAAGGGCGGCTGAGCTCTGTCGTCCTCGAGGGCGGGGGCGAAGAGGTGCGCCTCCATATGGTGTACGCCGATGAACGGTTTGCCGAGCGCATAGGCGGCAGTCTTGACCCAGTTGAGCCCCACCAGGAGCGAGCCGATGAGGCCGGGTCCGGCGGTGACCGCGAGCGCGTCGACGTCGCTCAGCCGGATTCGCGCCTGGTCGATCGTCTGGGCGACGACTCGATCGATCACCGCCAACTGAGCCCGCGAGGCGACCTCGGGGACGACGCCGCCGAAGCCGGCGTGCATGTCCTGAGTCGCGATGACGTGCCCCAACAACTCGCGCTCGCCGCGAAGCACGGCGGCGGAAGTGTCATCGCACGACGTCTCGACCGCGAGGATGGTGGGCCCGCTCACGCGCACGTCCTATCCCGGACGCCGGCGTTCCGGCGATCAGCCACGGGACCCCGCCACGACCCGGGCCGACTCCGGTTCGACGGTGACAGTGACGAACGGGGTCGGCGGAGCAAGGAGGATCGGCAGGGGCCGTCCCAGGTCGGCGGGGCCGCCTACCTCGACACGTGGCGACAGCGCCTCCGGCCGCACCGCCTCCACGGCGCTACGCGGACCGGAGAGCCGGACATCGACGAGCGACGGCTCGACCCTCAAGCCCGCCGGGTCCGGTGCGCTTACCACGAGCGGGATACCCGGGAAGACACGCTCAGCCCGTGGCTCGACCGATATGGTAACCTTGACTGAGGTAGCGGAGAGTGCCACGAGCCCACTCTCATCCGGCGGCACGAGCGGTACATCAAGGCTGACCGACTCGCCTAATGCGGTGCCCGGCACCGGTGCGGTGGCCACGGACTCGATGCCGGCGACGGTGCTCTCGGGCCCGTTGAGCGCGACCACGGTGGGCTCGACACGCACCGAGTCGGACATCACGTAACCGTCCGCCAGACCGACACGGGACAAGTTCGGTATGACGGGCACGGTCTTGATTCCTCTCAGCTCGAAGTGGAGCAGGAACCGATCGGGCCGCACACGGATCGCGCTTACACCTTCGAGCGGCGCGCCACCTCGGCCCCTGACGTCGTCCGAGCTGAGGCGGACTTCCATCACATTCGAGTCGACGGTATCGATGTTGACGAGAAGCTGAGGGCGAGCGAGTGCCAGGCGTGCCAGCTCGCCGACAGGCCCGGTGAAATCGACCGTGACTTCGTCGGTGTCCGGGTCGCGGTCCGTCTCCACGTAGCGCCGATCGCTGTTGACGATCAGGAGGTCGGCGGCATACGTACGCTCATCGACCCGGTCGGCGCTGACCGCCACCCAGAGGAACAGCGAGAGGAGCGTGGCTGTGAGCATGTACAGCCAGTTCCGCTTCAGGTTTGCTCGCCAGTCTGCCATCGTCACATCCTGAGTAGCTCTTCGATCATGGCTCGATTCGCCTCGGAGTCCCAGTCGCTGGCACCGATCCACCGCTTGACGATTCGG